>JAPWUH010000107.1 GCA_028275645.1 Caldivirga sp. | reverse complement strand
CTATTAGCCCTAGGGAGAAGCCTACTAACACTCCCGAGACCACTGATAGTGCGTATTGGAGTGGGGTTAGATACACCATGGTTGAGTTGACTCACTAAGCATTTTAAAGCCGATTAAGTCTTATTTTTGACAAAAAGTTACATTTATTTACCAGTCTACGCCGGTTATAGTATGGTTAGCGTCCAGCAGACTGTTAGGGTTATTGTGGAGGAGAACCCACTCTATATGGCGACGCTACTCAGTGGGATAGCCAACCTATCCGCAATAGCCAGGGAGATTAAGCCCCTGGTGGAGTCCATTGTGGGTAGGGAGGTTAACCTAGTGACCATTGTTAAGGCCCTGGAGAGGCTGACGCTGAGGAGGGCCCCCATTTCATTGAAGGACCTGGGGGAGGCGTTGGAGAGGGCTGAGGTGGTCATCTTCAATGGGGTTGATGAGGTTGAATTGAACATAACCGATGTTGAGAGGCTTTACGAATCCCACGTATTAATGGAGCTGCTAAGGGGTTACTCAATACTGCTAACAGACGGGGAGAGGATTAAGCTAATAGCACCAGTGCCAGCCCTAAGCAAAATAGTGAACGGTAGGAATGGGCAGGAGTACAGCCTGGTTAGGATAATATTCGGTGAAAAGGCACCCGTAGGCTTCGTAACATTCCTTGTTCAATTAGCCAGGGCCAGTGGAATAACAATAAGGCACATGTTGAGGTACGACAACGACGTCTTCATAGTCGTGGAGAGGGGGTATGCGGCGGCACTGCTTAAGCTAATAGAGGACTTGAGGAGTAGCATCAGGAGGAGGAACACCGAGAGCTCGGCTTCATCGTGATTAACAGTCACTTTTCGTGGCTGTTAGCCACTTGGCTTCACTGCTCTTTCCCCACTCCCCATGCCTAGGTTTGGGAGCGTGGACTCCCAGCCATGACGCAGGGAGTTTCCTTACGTAAAAATACTATAGATCACCAGCAACTAAAGCTTAAAAGGTGGGCCATGACCGCTGAGGAGGGGATGGCCAATAGGATAGTGGACTTAAGGGGCGTGAGTAGGGTAATACCAGCTCTGGATCTAACGAAACCTGAAATGTATTGGGCATTGATGAGGGAGTTGAGGGGCCTGGTTAAGATAGTTAAGGTTAGTTGGGTTACGCTACTGACTATAGGCCCTGAGGGCTTGAGAAAGCTGATATCGGACAACAGTGATGTGTACTTCCTCATGGATGCTAAACTGGCCGATGTGAACTTCATAAATAGCTTAATCGCCGGTAAGCTTAGGGAAATGGGGATTAGGGGTGTTATAATGCATGGATTCGTGGGCAGCGTTAATATTCCTAAGGTGGAGGACCTAGACCTAATACTACTGGTATCCATGACTAACGGTGGTGAGCTTTACGACGCCAACTTCGACTACGTAATT
The DNA here is from genome assembly GCA_028275645.1 of Caldivirga sp. GTDB lineage: Archaea > Thermoproteota > Thermoprotei > Thermoproteales > Thermocladiaceae > Caldivirga. The sequence continues at coordinate 2,846 of JAPWUH010000107.1, read as the reverse complement.
AAGATTGTTAAGGATGTTAATGCGGCTGGGGTGGTTATTGGCGGTAATAAACCTAACCTAATAGCCAGAGCCAGGGCGATACTCGGCAGCGGCTACGTGATACTTAGCCCAGGTATTGGTGCACAGGGTGTCAAGCCTGGTTGCGCCATAGCCCATGGCGCCGACTTTGAGATAGTGGGTAGGGCTATTTATGAGTCAAGTAGCCCTAGGGAGGCTTTCATTAGGATTGAGGATGAGGCTAGAAGAGCCGATATAAACCGGTGTAAATGAGGGATTGAAAAATAAAAGGGGTTTAATTTCTGTTTTTAATAGGCTTCACTTGGTTACTCAATCTTGCCTATTGCCTTCCTTATTGTCTTCCCGTTGGGGCACTTAAAGAGCCCTATTACCACGCCCTTCCTGCCCTTTGGCTGAAGTACCCATGCCTTAACAGGCTTCAGCTTAACCATCTGCCCATCACATTCTACCTCATACTCCTTACCGAGGTACTGTTGTACGTTTACTGCCATACTGGTCAATAGGTATGCTACGCAATGGCTAATAAACATGAAGAGCATCTTTTATGTGAAAAAGAGTTTAAACTGTACTCTTTTGACCATGAAAAATCCCATTATTCCTTGGAGATTAGCCTATATTAGACCATAAAAGCTTCATTAAAGCCCTTATTGAGTCACAAAAGCTTATTAAGGACTCATCAACAACATCACCCATAGATGAATAATGAACCGTAAAAGGATTAAACATGGCTCCCTATGAACAATGCCAGTTTATAAAGTAAGTTTACTGTTAATTAGACAAGCCCTGTTAGGGTGAGCATTTAAAGTCTTAGGCCTAACCGTAACCTGATCCGTGGTGGCTAGGGGAATTAAAGGTAGCAAGCTGTTTCAGGTGAATGTGCTGTTCAGCGCCGCCGGTGGATTATATTACCCAGCCATACCATTGTTCCTAAGGAGCATTAACATTAGTATCGATGAAACCAGCCTATTGTTATCCGGCTTATCACTAAGCAGCTTCATCTCAGCTGTAATCTGGGGTAGGGTAGCCGACTCACCGCAAAGGAGAGGAAGGATAATAACAGTAACCACCCTTGGTGGTGCCGCATTATACATGGCCCTTGCCCTCCCCCTACCACTAGTGGCCTTTGTAGTAATACTGTTAGTATCTAGCCTAATGTTATCTGGCTTAATGCCCACTGTGATGGCTGAGGCTAGTGGTTGGGTTAACGCCATTGATGAATTCAGCTACTTCTGGATAGGGGGGTCATTAGGGTATGCCATTACAACCGCCTTCACAGGTTACGTGTTGGGGAGATTCGGGATTAGGTTGATTTTCCTACTATCATCATTACTGATCTTAGGCGTCTACATATTGGCGAGGGGTTTAGTAAATAATGATTCACATGGGGTAGTGGTGAATGCAAGCAATGTGATGCAGGACAACGTGAGGATACCTAGTGTTTTCTGGTTATTAACTGTGGCAGTGATCATCTTCCTATTCACTGATGTTGCCAAGAACCTCTACATACCCGTCTTCTACGCCTTCGACCTGAGGATGGGGGACGCGTTAGCGACATTAACGCTTAGTATTGAGGCCTTTTTGGAGATCCCAGTAATCTACGCATTCACCAGGGTGCTTAAGTCGACTAATGCGTGGGTGATCTTTGACCTAAGTCTAGTATTAGCGGGGCTGTATTTCATCATCAACGCCCTCATTCCGCCCAACCCACTGCTCGCCTTCATAGCTATGGCCACGTACTCCCTGGTTTGGGGAACCTACAGCGTCTCAAGTTCGGCGCTGGTGTCACGGTTAACGGGACTGGGTAGGAGGGGGACGGCCTACGGTATCTATAATGCCGCCTTCCCTATAGCAAACGTAATTGGGCCACTCTACATAGGATGCATCATATCGTCGTCAGGTTATAGGCATGGATTAATGTACCTATCAATGCCACCACTCCTTATGGGCCTGGCGCTACTTGGGGCATTTAAATTAACTGGCAATGAAAGTGTTAAAACCGGCGCCTAGCATCCTTAACCGTGTTCATTAGGCCTATTGGTGAGGAGAGCCTTGGGGTTAGGTCCATGAGCCTGTATGTTGAAACTAAGGATCTGAGGATCATCCTTGACCCAGGGGCTAGCCTAGTGCCCATTAGGTTTGGCCTACCACCCCACCCAAGGGAGTTTGAGGCGCTTAGGGGCTTTAGGGAGGGTTTAATGAAGCTGGTTGATAAGGTTGACTACCTGTTCATATCCCATTACCACAGGGACCACTTCACTCCACCCTACGGCAGCTTATACATGGGTACTGGGGATAAGGACTATGAGGTGGTTTACGGGGGTAAGGTGGTTTTCGCCAAGGATTACGAAACAGTTAACCCAAGCCAAAGAAGGAGGGGTATTGGCCTATTTAAGGCCGTGCAGGGTTTAGTGGGTAAGTGGGTTAAGTGTGATGGACAGGTGATCAGCATCAACAACACTAGGCTAATCTTCTCAAAACCAATACCCCACGGTAAGCCAGGTAGTAGAACAGGCTATGTTGTTGGGTTGGCCATAATTGATGACTCAGGTTCACTACTCTACCTACCCGATGTACAGGGCCCACTCTCCAGCGAGGCCGTTGACTTTGCATTAAGTATTAAAGCCGACGTAGTGGTCATTGGCGGCTTCCCAGCATACTTACTTGGAAGGGCCTTCAAGCAGGAGGATCTAGACCTGGCGAACTCAAACCTACTTAGAATATGGAGCCAGGGTAGGCCAAGGAGACTAGTGGTGGCCCACCACCTGCTTAGGGTAATTAACTGGAGGGAGTACTTGCCGATGGGTGTTAGGGTTGAGACCTACGCATCC
>JAPWUH010000106.1 GCA_028275645.1 Caldivirga sp. | reverse complement strand
CTGAGTAGAGCGCTATTACACCCATGGAGAAGTAGTAGGTTGATGATACGTCAGAGTACCCTAGGGCAAACAGCTCAATGGACCCAAGGGCCCTCCTGAGCGTAATACGCCTACTATCCATCAAATCCCACGTGGCTCATCCTATTTAAATACCTGGATGCAGGGATAGGGATATTAAGGGTGCGTGGGTGGGGTGGTTGATGCCTAGGGTCAGGGTTAAGGGGATTAAGTTGAGTGGCAATTACCTTGAGGTGCTCATTGAGGGTGAAGACTACACCACCATGTCACCCCTGTTAACGTACATACTCCAGGACCCTGAGGTTGAGTTCGCAACCTTCGACATGGATCATCCACTGCTCAGGAACATTACACTTAAGGTTAAGACCAAGGGTAAGGACCCACTCGCAGTCCTAGAGGAAGCTGTGAATAGGATACTGGGTGACATAGACAGCATTGAGAGAGGGTTGATGCAGCAGTTGGGTGGTTCAGGTGCTGAGGCTAAGGAGGGGCAGTAGGCCCAGGGTTTACGTAATCGAGCCAAGCCAAGACTGGTGCGCAGCAGTGCTTAGGGCTGGCGGGGTTGAGTTCATTGCCAAGAGGATTAGCCCCAATGAGGTGTCTGTGGATAGGTACATCGGCGAGTTCATTGAGGCTGAGTTGGTGAAAATAATAGCTTAATTATTAGTAAGTTAACTCACCACTACTGGCCACGCCACCTAGGAAGTAGGCGCTTGCCCTCGGTCTCCTGATCAGGGTAACTGGGTCACATTCAATTATGCCAAACCTGGCGCTGTAGCCCATCTCCCACTCGTAATTATCCAGCAGGCTCCAGTAGAGGTAACCGATGACACCCTCCTTAATGGCTATGGTTAAGTGATCCCTAATGTACCTGATCCTGGCCTCATCATCGTCAGTGGCTATACCGTTCTCAGTGATCATTATGGGCTTCTCAACCCTCCTAACCAGCCTAATGGCCCACCTAAGGCCCTTGGGATCGATAACCCAGCCCCTCTGGTTCTGTTTACTAATCACCAACTCACCCATTGTCAGGGGGTTAAACCTAACCTTGGCGGTTGCGTAGTAGTTTAGGCCAATGTAGTCAAGCCTCCCAACCTCCCCACCCCCAAGCCAATCCGGTAGCCTCCCCTTAGCCAACGTATTCACAATGAACCTGTTCAACACGTAATTCATGCCCATCGCCAACCCCCAGTCTATCAATGAGAACCTTGAGGCTGGCTTGGCCGGTGAAATGTGCACTATTAAGCCTACCTGATTCCCCTCCCTCTTAACCACCTCGTAGGCTGAGTCATTAGCCCTAAGCAGGTTTACTAGAGCCCTCCACATGTATTCCATGTTCATTACGAAGGGTGGAAAGACGCCGAGCAGGTAGGCTAGTATCACGTACAGGTTCACCTCATTTATGGTTAACCAATACTTAACCTTACTGCCTAATGAATCTGAGACGTACTTGGCGAAGTCCAGAAAGTACTTAACGTTCTCCCCCCTAACCCACCCACCTTTGTTGGTGAACCACATGGGGTTGACGAAGTGGTGCAACGTGACTATTGGCTCCATTCCATGCCCCCTTATCTCCTTAACCATGTCCACGTACCTATCCATGGCCTCGTCGTCGAACTTACCCTCGCTGGGCATTACCCTGTCCCAGGCTATGGATATCCTAAGCGCCTTCAACCCCAGCGACGCCGCCAGGGCTATGTCATCCCGGTACCTGTTCCAGAAATCACATGCAGTGCCACTCCTGGGTAACCTCTCACCCTCGTAATGCCACCAGTCGGCATTAACGTTATTCCCCTCAACCTGGTAGGCTGACGTGGCGGCCCCTATTATGAAGCCACTCGGCACCCTTAGTCTCCTCATTTCAGGTCCACGAAGGAGACGTAGGTTATAAACCTCCTCCTAACCCCTTCCTTACCCTTCTCAATGACGTAGAGTCTCTGGTAGTCGCCCTCCTTAAGGGGGATCACCATGACCCCACCTATGGCTAGTTGGTCGATTAGGGGCTGGGGTACTGTTGATGCGGCTGCTGTGACTAAGATTGCATCGAAGGGTGCGTACTTGGGTAGGCCCATTTTCCCATCACCCTGGAAAACCTTAACCATGCCCCAGTAGCCAGCTTGAATAACATTTACGGTTGCGTAGAGGGCTAGGTATGGGTCTATCTCAACCGTGTAAACCTCACCCTCCCCAATGGCCCTTGCACAGACGCACGCCTGATACCCTGTGCCGGCCCCAACCTCAAGTATCCTCATGCCACCCCTAGGCTTAATCAACTCGCACATCATGGCGACCATGTGGGGTGCGCTAATGGTCTGACCTCTCATTATGGCTAGTGGGGTGTCCTGGTAGGCGTAGTGCCTAATGTACCTAGGCACGAAGATGTGCCTAGGCACGCTTAACATAGCCTCCTCAACAGCCCTACTGGTCACTATGCCATCAGCCTTCAAGTCATTGATAAGTCTCCTCCTAGCCGCCTCAAATTCATTCAACTCCACGTGTAGTGGATGCGTGGGGTTAAATAAACATACCCCAGCATCAACGCCTAGCCGGGTTGCATAGGGCGAAGACCCTGGATTGCCCAGCCTCAGAGCCGATTACGTTGAGGGGTGCGGCTATTAGCAGGGCCTCCGAGTTTAGGCATTCATTAAGCACCCTATCCAGGTTGGTTAAACCCTCTATTACCAATACGTTAGATGACAGCAGCTTATAATGGACGTAAACCACGTCATCCCTACTAACCCTAGCTGGGTATGGGTAATCCGGCTTACCTGAATAGCCGGCTATGCTTAAGGCCTCCGTACCCACCAACGACACCCCGCGTTCAACTAGGTAATCGGCCCCATCCCTCGATAGGTACTGCCAATTGTACAGGAACTCCTCGCTACCCCACTTGCTGGAGAACCCGGTGTAAAGGAGGATACCCCACCCACCCCTTATCCTATCCCTAAACGCCTCAAGGTCAACCCTACCGATGGGTTCACCAGGCGCCTTGCCTGACAGGTCCAATGCAACGCTGTAGACTATGAACCTGGATAGTGGGAACTTATCCACTGATGCCCCACCTGGTTGGAAGTGTAGGGGTAGGTCTATGTGGGTGCCCGTGTGCATGCCCATGCACACGCGGGATAGCGTCGCCTCACCGTAACTTTTACCAAACCTGACGTACTCGTGGTTGAAGGGTGGGTCACCGGGGTATATGGGCATGCCATTGCTTAGGCTATGGCTCAGGTCTATTAGGAGTAGTTCACCTTTGGATATTGCATCGTACATGTCCCTAATGTTCATACAAGCCCCAGGCGCCTAGGCTTTTAAGCCTTAACCATGACTAAGGTCGTTGAAATTTAAAACTTAGGTTTATTACCTAGGATTGTTAATGTTAAATGTGCATAAGCCCCAACTCCCCGAGCCCGTGGATATTAAGGATAGGATTAGGAGGAGGATGAGCACCTGCAGTGGGCCTGGATGCGTAAACTTCGCCATATGGTTCGGTAATGAATTAGCCAAGTACCTCTGGGACGCCTGGAAGGCAGACCTAAAGGCGCAGGGGATTGGGTGGATCGACTTCCTCAGGATGCTTAGTGGGTACAATTCACTAATAGCCTCCTGGGCCATTAAGGGTGAGTTAAGCTGGGGTGACTTGGTTGAGAGGCTTTATTCAGCTATTGTTAAGGGTAGTAGGCAAAGTGACTTAACCAGGTTCATGTAGCATTACGGCTTAGGTAAGGTTAAAAAGTAACACGCTTAATGGAGCCCGTGGTTAGGACTAGGGATACCTTCCTGGTGAACAGGGCATTAATGATAGTGGCCTACGTGTATGGGTGGGAGGTGGCTAATAGGCTTAGGGGGATGGACATTGAGGTTGAGTACAATGGTGTGCTTAGGAGGATTAAGCACATTTACGTAAACGGTAAGATTGCCTTCAGCATTAGGGCCAGTGACGGGTTACTAATACCAACCATCCACGGCGCCTCCCTGGTGGACTCGTGGATCAGGGTCAACAGTGAGGCTGCACCCTTTGTTAAGCAGGGTAGGAGTGTCCCTGTTAAGAGTGTTATTGAGGTTAAGAACGCCTCGCAGAACATGGACGTCGCCATAGTTGACGAGTCAGGTGGCGTCATAGGCGTGGGTAGGTTAATTATAACGCCTGAGGAGGCTAAGACCGTGGGTAGGGGTTTCATGGCTAAGACTAGGCACCACGTTAAATAGGCCGCAAACTCTCTCCCCGCTTGAGGAATGGACTGGAAGTGGTTAATA
>JAPWUH010000105.1 GCA_028275645.1 Caldivirga sp. | reverse complement strand
TATAAACGACACAACGTGCGCCTTCATGGTGCCTAGTGGATTTTACCTACCTCCAACATCACCGGGTAACGTGATTGATGATTTATTTGGGACCCTGGACTGGGGTGGGGTTGCCTTAGTTTGGTCCTACAGCGCCTGGAAGCCTTTAGTTGAAGCTGCCACGGCTAATTACTCGCAGATTTACCTATATAACTTCGGCCCACCATCAGTGGCTTCATCGGCTGAGCACAACATATCAGGTTTAATTAACGAGCTATTCACGCTTAAACCCACCTACTCACCATCAATGGCGTTTTACAATGGCCCATTCTACGTGTGCGATGTAACACCTGAGTACATCCTGCTCTGTAAGAATCCGTACTTCTACGCTGCAAGTCAAATACCGGTCCAATACGTAGTGCTTTACCAATACGCCTCAATGGCCCAGGTGTACGCAGCATTGGCCACGGGTAAGCTCAGCTACTGGCAAACCGGCGGCACGTCGATATCACCAACCCTGCTGCCCCAAATACTAAGCAACCCGTACATTAAGATGTATATCTACCCGGCCTTCGGTGGTGATGCGCTTTACTTCAACTTCCTTAATCCGTGGTTGAGGATTACCCAGGTTAGGCAGGCTATCTACTATGCGGTGAACTGGACTGAGCTGGCCCAGTCTGCCTATGGACCATTAATACTGCCCTCACCAATGCCTCAGGTAGGCCTAAACCCAGTGTACTACGAGCAGTGGTTGGTTAATACGAGTAAGTATTGGGCCTCACTGGGCCCTGAGTGGGCCTACGTCAACTACACCTATAACCCGAGTCTAGCTGCTCAGTTGCTTGAGTCGGTTGGTTTTAAGAAGGTGAATGGCATGTGGTACACTCCAAACGGCACACAATTCACACTAACAATATACATATCGTCAAGTGCCGCTCCACCGCAACTCACGCTAGCCAATGAGATAGCTAACGCATTGACAAGCTTCGGAATACCTACAACGGTAGTCACCTTCCCAAGCTCCGAGTATAGGACTATTGTTCAGAAGGGGCAGTATGACCTATTCTTCGCCTACTACAGCGATTCGTACTCACCCTACATACCGTCATTCTTCCCGGAGAGCGGCTACTTCTCAGGCCCAACAGCCACGTTTAACATTACCCATTGGGATAACGTGATAGTGTTCCCCAACGGCACCTCGGTGAGCCTGGCCCAGGTGTGCTACCAGGCCGTGACGCCGCCGAGGCTCTTCCAGTGCATAGCAGACACCATGTGGGGTATTAACAAGTACCCATGGTTCATACAGTTGGATTGGTCCGTTAGCGTAGTCTTCGTTAACACTAAGTACATTAACTGGCCCGTTAACGACTCATCAATATGGATTAACCTGGAGCAGCATGAAACGCCAGGCTGGTATGCACTGTTAACCCACATATCATTCAAGACCCCAGTCACCACAACAACCACAGTGCCGGTAACCACCACTACCGTGGTTACCACAACCACTGTTCCCGTGACTACCACGACGGTAACCACCACTACCACCACCATTTCAACCACCACGACTACAACCACAACCGTGCCGGTGACCACAACCACGACGGTAACCACAGCAACACCGGTGGTGACCACCGTAACGGTGACGAAGCCTGTGATAAGCACACTGGCTATAGTGGGGATAATAGTAGTGGTGGTAGTGGTTGCGGCTGTGGTGGCTTTAATAGTGCTGAGGAGGAGATAGTTAACCTAAATATCAATTATAGATTATTAAAAACATCCCTTCTTTTCCACCTCTTCCATATAAATATCTTTATAGTACTTAAATAATGCTGTTGGTGCCCCTTAGGTGTATGTTGGCTGTTGTGGTTACCGGTAAGGGTAGGTTTGAGGTTAGGGATATCCCCATGCCTAGTCTCAACGCTGGTGAAGTCCTGGTTAGGATTAGGTACGCGGCGTTGTGTTATAGGGACCTGCTTCAACTTAGGGGCTACTACCCAAGGATGCGCTATCCGGTGGTGCTTGGGCATGAGGCAGTTGGCGTTGTTGAGGAGTCCAGAGACCCTAGGTTTAGTAGGGGGGATAGGGTTGTTCCAATACTCCACAGCGTCGATGGGACGTGCAACATGTGCCTTAGGGGTGAGGAGGTTTACTGCAGGAATAGGTTAAGCTTCGGCGAGGAGGTGGATGGGTTCTTCGCCGAGTACGCCAGGGTTACGGGTAACTCACTGGTTAAGGTACCAGACTGGGTTAGTGATGAATTGGCGGTGTTAACCCCATGCGTCCTAGCCATGCTCCACAGGGGATTCAGGAGGATTAACCTAAACATGGGCGAGACGGTGCTGGTCACTGGGGCCAGTGGTGGTGTTGGGATTCATGCGGTTCAGTTAGCCAGGGCAATGGGGGCTAGGGTCATTGCGGTCACTAGGAGTGAGGAGAAGGCCAAGGTGCTTGGCAAATTCGCCGATGACGTCATAGTTGGTTCAGTGTTCAGTGAGGAGGTTAAGAGGAGGTTTAATGGCGGGGTCGATGTTGTTGTGGAGGCCGTGGGGACGCCAACCATCGGCGAATCCATCAGGAGCCTTAGGGCTGGTGGTAGGCTACTGCTCATAGGCAACGTTAACCCTGATGAAACCTACCAATTGAGGTTGGGCTACGCAATACTAAAGGACATAATGATACTCGGTAACGTAGCTGCCAATAGGAGTGACGTGGCCTCAGTCTTCAGCATCGTTAAGGCTAGACCCATTGAACCAGTGGTGGCCGCCAAGTACCCACTGAGTGAATTCGCCGAGGCGTTGAGGATGCTTGAATCAGGGTCTAGGATAGGTAAGGTGCTTCTAGCGCCCTAAACCTACTCAACTATCGTCATGAGCAGGGTCAGTATTTTCGAAGGGTCTTGGCTATCCTTAGCCAGCGTCCAAAGGGGGCTGTTGCTGCACACCCTATACCTAATTATGCTCCTGCTCTGATCCTTCTCAATCAGCCCATGTTTATAAAGCTCCTCAAGAATATGCTTAACCAGCGTCAACACCACGGGTATGACATTCTCCCTGTTAATGTACTCAAGGAGAGTCTTAGGTGTGAAGCTCACGCATGTGCCCATGGCCCTATTTATCGACCTATACAGGGCCTCACTAACCCACCTCTCAATCTCCCTGAAGTCCGATGGGTAGCTCACGTGTTCTTGAACCATGACTAAACCTGGGTGGGGTTATTTAACAAGGTATGGTTCACTGAGTATACGTTATCTAGTCCTGAATACTCAGGAGTATGACTCCTGAATATACGCGTTAAGGCGGCCTAGGCTGGTTAATTAGGTTAATAAGCGGCTGAATGATAGGGTTATTACTATTGCCAGTACTGCCGCTATTAGGCTCTCAAGTAGGTTAACGGCCTCGTTGCTCAACTTAACCCTTGGGTCGTAGATTAACCTAGTCCTCTCACCGCAAGTGTGGACCTCATGCTCAGTCACTACACCACACCTATCGCAGTAGTACTTGGGTTGAGTTAAGGCACCTATTACGCTATCCATGACCTCACCCACGTAGCCTAGTGCAATTATGAGTAGAACCAGTTGTATCGATGGGTTAAGCGAACCCCAGTTGAACCTAACCCAGAGGGGTGAGGTGTTGAAGGCCCTGGTTAGGGCTAGGTAGGTTAAGGCCACTGAGGCTGAGCCTGCCAATGAACTTAGCTCACCCAGCGGCGTCACCGCACCTGACGTGCCTGGTGAAACCCTAGCCTTGGGCATGGTGAACAGTATTGGCCTACCCCTGGACAGGACGCCGATTTCACTGGCCCACGTGTCCGCTGATGCAGCTGCCAACGACGCAACATATGACGCCAGGAATACCCCAGACGCCTCGGTTAACCCAACCGCATACATAATTGAGCTGGCCATGGCCATCACAGCTGGGGTGAAGCCAACGGCCACCACTTGATTAGCCTTCCTACCCTCCACATCATCGGCAACGCCTAGCTTAACCTTACGCTCCTTACCGAGCCTAGTGACTAGGGTTGTGTAGGCTAGGAATAGTATGAAGAGTAGGACTGAGGGGAACCCTGAAAGGGCCACCAGGGTCCCAACCATCACAGACTGGGGCATTGCACCCCTCCTAATCACCTTAGCCCTAATAGCCAGTATGCTTAACGCAACCGATGCCAGTAAACCGGCCACCAGGTACATTATAAGTATGTCGTATGTGTTCACTCACCAATCACCTCAACCACAATCCTCCTCCTAGCCCTAGGCCCATCAAGCTCAATGAGGAGGATGTTCTGCCAAGTACCCCTAATCATTG
>JAPWUH010000104.1 GCA_028275645.1 Caldivirga sp. | reverse complement strand
TTGATCGAAGAAGAGTCTGAAGATGTCGTAACCCGCTAGGTAATAGCCGAGTGTTATCCTGGTTAACCTATCACCCTTAGCCAACTCGTCAGTGACCTCTATCTTAGCCTCGCTGAAAGCTGACCTAATGGTCTTTTTAGGCACAAGTAGTAGTGACATATCCCTCTGCGGTAGGAGTATAACCTCATCACCAGGCTGTAGGTTAAGTTGCCTAGCCCACTCCTTAGGTAGTGACACTATTAATGTTGATCCACCGGTTAACTGTATTCTCCTGGTCTCGGACTCAAGTGACACTATAGATCACGTTACTTACCCCGCACTCCTATAAATACTTTATGCTTAATAGGCAGAATCAATTATTATCCAGTAATCACCATTGCTTATATCTAAAAACTAAGTCTAAATATTATACATTGAAGTTAAGCACACCTAGGGAAGTCAACAGTAGCTTTAACGCAGTGCCGGGTTCTATACACTTTACTTAACATATGGCTTGTTGTTATTTTAAACGATCACATTATTAATGCCTACTTCGCAAATAACCGTACATGGAGGTTCAGATAGTTAAGGAGGAGCAGGGTGCCTTAAACAGTCAGGTTAATATAGGTAGGGAGATCACGGAGTTGGAGAAGTCCCTTAGGAGAATAATAAGCCACCTTGTTATCACAGGCAGTAAGGATATTGATAGAGAGCCACCTACTGATATTTACGAGGATGGTGATAAGGTGATAATACTCTTCGATGTACCGGGTGTACGTAAGGAGCAGATTAAGTTGAGGGTTGGTATAAACTACGTTGAAATCACCACCGAGCCAGTTACATACATAACCACGGGTAAGCCCATGCTGCTTGAGAGACTTGGGAATTATAAGCTACGTAGGAGGGTTGAATTACCATTCAACATCAAGCTTGATGACGTTAAGGCATATTATAAGGATGGTGTGCTACAAGTCAACTTAACCAAATTGTCTGGCTATAATACAACTGAAGTTACTATTGAATAATAGCTATTATCTTAATGATATTCCAATTATATTAAAAATCATGTTGCAATGATTTTACTTTTAAAAGAGAAAGGCATGTAACTGTTTAAACTTTAAAAAGGGTTATGAAGTTAGCCGACGAATGCGCATCATAGGTTTCTCGTGGGAATATCCAAGGATTGGTTCACAGTTAACCGATCTTCAGTACCTGGTACTTTCGCTGTCATCAATTCTTAGGGCTCTTGGGCATGATGTGACTTTAGTAGTTCCAGGTGGTGTCAATCCCCCAGATTATAGCGGTGTTAAGGTTGTGGGTATTAACTTACCCATTAGGGATTACCCAAACGTGGTATCCTATGGGCTTAGCTCATCAATGCAAGTCATAGCCAACATGAGGTACAGTATTGATGGCGAATTCAACAGAATCATCTGCTTTGAGTGGGGTGGCTGCCTAATGGGGCTCTTGGCCAAGTCAACACAGCCATGTTGCATGGGCTCAAGCATTAACTGCGTGGTGCTTTCAACGGAGTATGAACGTGGTGATCCTGGGAATGACATAGTTGCTTCATCCATAGCAAGCATTGAGGGTTGGGTTTTTAGGCAATGTGACGGGGTTTACGCGGTAAGGCAGGGCACGGCGGATAACCTTAGGAATAGGTACAACGTGAAGGCTACTTACGTACCGTTAATCGAGGAGTTGGGCAAGGTGATTGCTAAATGAGGGTCCTACACCTATCCTGGGAGTACCCACCGCACATAGTTGGAGGTTTAGGTAGGCATGTCTACCACATAACTCATGAGTTAGTGAAGCTGGGGGTGAGTGTTGATGTAGCCACAATAGGGTACGAGGACTCGCACATAAGTGATGATGGGGTTAACGTGCACTTGGTTGATGCATTTAAGGTCAGGGTACCTGACTTCTCATCCTGGGTCCACTCCTTCAACATATTCATGGTAACTGAGTTAAGCCACATCAGCGGCATAGACCTCGTGCACGTTCACGACTGGCTAACGGCACCAGCCGGCATTGTACTTAAACATAGGTTTAAGGTACCCCTCATAGCGACCATACACGCCACCGAGTATGGGAGAAGGGGTGGGTTACACAGCCTTGAGTCAAGGCACATTCATGAGTGGGAGTGGCTACTGGCATACGAGGCTTGGAAGATTATAGTGTGCAGTAGCTTCATGGCTAATGAAGTTAAGTCAATTCTAGGGGTACCCAGCGATAAGGTAATAATGATACCCAACGGTGTGGATAAGAGCCTACTGAACTTTAAACCTAAGTATGAACGCTCAAACTACGCCCTCCCCTGGGAATTGCTAGTAGTCTTCTACGGTAGGTTAGTCTACGAGAAGGGCCCTGACTCAGTTATTAGGGCGTTCGCCAAGTTGCTGACAAGGTTAGGTAACGTTAAGCTAGTTATAATTGGTGATGGGCCAATGAGGGAACACCTAGTTAACCTAGCCAACCAACTGGGCTTGGGAAGTAAGGTATACTTCACCGGTAGGGTAAGCGATGACGAGCTCTACAGTGTGATATACCACTCCAACCTAGTCATACTACCGAGTAGGTATGAGCCCTTCGGTATAAGTTCGCTTGAGGCAATGGCCCTGGGTAAACCATTAATAACAACCAATAGGGGTGGGCCAACGGACTTCGTTAGACACATGGACAATGGCATACTAGCCAACCCAGATAACCCTGATGAAATAGCCTACTACGCTGAAATGGTGCTTAAGGATGAGGGGCTGGCTAAGAGACTTGGGGAGAGGGCAAGGGAAACCGTGACCAAGGGTTACACCTGGGACATAATAGCCAGGAAAACTTACGAGACCTATAAGGCCATATTGGAGGAGAGGGTAAGGGTTAACTGGTGAGTCAGGCATACGCCGTAAATCATAGACGTTGTGAGCCACCTAATTAAGCATGGGTTAATAATCGACCCTACGTCGGATGAATAACATTTAAATCCGCCAATACGCACTTAGGGTAAATGAGCAATGGGGAATGTTTAACCGGCGCTAAGAGGGCAGCTAAGGCACTAGTGAACAGTAGGCACGCAATAGCCTTTACGGGCGCTGGCATTAGTACCGAGAGCGGCATACCTGACTTCAGGGGTCCTCAGGGCCTTTGGAAGAGATTTAACCCAGCGTTAGCGTCAATAGATTACCTTAATTCAGATCCTCGTGGATTCTGGGATTTCTACATAGAGAGATTTAGGGTTCTGAGCTCAGCTAAGCCTAATAAGGCGCACTTTGCATTAGCCGAACTTGAAAGACTCGGCGTTATTAAGTACGTCATAACCCAGAACATTGATGACTTACATAGGTTAGCCGGGTCAGTTAATATTATTGAACTTCACGGTAATTATAAGACGGTCTACTGCATAAGGTGTAACTCATCTTACCCATTTGAACTCGCGTTAAGCAAATATGAGTCTGGGGAGAACCCACCAAGATGCCCAAGGTGTGGCAGAATCCTTAGGCCCAACGTAGTCCTCTTCGGGGAGCCGGTTAGCGAGATTAGTAAGGCCCTTGAATTGGCTTCAATAAGCGATGCCGTGTTGGTCGTTGGCTCATCACTATCAGTTTATCCAGCCGCATACGTGCCGCTGGTGGTTAAGCAGCATGGAGGTGTCATGATTCTGGTGAACCTAGAGCCCACCGACTATGATGACTACGCCGATGTCGTGATGCACTGTAAGGCATCGGAGGCTCTTGAGCAGATCCTAAGCCAGGTGAAGTTGATTCTAGGTGGCGCTGGAGTTGGTGCTTAATACGTGTTTTTAACGTACTTGCTCTCGAGGTATGTGAGTAAGGGGTCTGGGTTATATTCACCGCCAAGGTTCTTCCTTAAAAGCACCTTCGGCTCATAGACGGCACCCCATCTGTGTATCCTATCCCTTAACCAGTCCTTTATCGGATCCAGGTGGCCGTGCTCAATGAGGTTCTTGAAGTCAAGCTCCTTATTAATCCTATCCAGTACCATTGCTGCCACCACATTGCCGAGCGTGTAGGTCGGGAAGTAGCCTATTGACCCTTGGCTCCAGTGAATGTCCTGAAGTACACCCTCACTGTCATTTCTAGGCCTAACACCAAGGTAATTGTCCATTAGGGTGTTCCAGGCCTCGGGAAGTTCACTCACCTCTACCGAACCCTCAATCATCTTCTTTTCAAGTTCATATCTAACCGCTATGTGTAGGTTGTACGTGACCTCATCCGCATCAACCCTTATTAGGCTTGGCTTAACAGTATTGAAGTAGCTGTACACATCCTCCTCACTGAACTTACTAAGGAAGCTT
>JAPWUH010000103.1 GCA_028275645.1 Caldivirga sp. | reverse complement strand
TAAGTACGAGCACCAGGGCTAGGATAAACACTACCACCACTATAATGGCCTCAACAGCGCTTGCCTGCCCACCCCTATTACGCATAAAGATAATACCGGTGTGGCTCACTAATAAATATTTCACCACATCCCAACGCCGGCTACTGGGTATTGAGGTTTAATTTTTTAAAGGGGGTGGCGCACCGGGGTCGTGGTAATTCATGGCTGTGAGTGGGTATAAGGTGCTTAACAAGGGTGAGTTACCGGAGGAGGGTGAGGTGGTTATAGATGCATCCAACCACATAGCGGGTAGGTTAGCCACGGTGGTGGCTAAACTGGCTCTGCAGGGTAAGTCCATCATAATTGTGAATGCTGAGAAGGCTGTGATAACGGGGGACAGGAACATGGTCATTGATTGGATTAAGAGGAGGATGAGTGAGATAAGGACACATTACAACCCAGAGAAGGTTGGCCCCAAGTGGCCCAGGAGGCCTGATAGAATACTTAGGAGGATAATCAGGGGTATGCTACCCCATAAGCAGCATAAGGGCAGGGCCGCCTTAAGGAGGATTAGAGTTTATATCGGCGTGCCTGATAAGTATGTTAATAGCCAGCGTTACATTGTACCCGGCTCAATGCTTAAACCAAGGCCTGGGTTAAGGTACGTCACTCTGGAGGAGGTTTGGGCAAGTATTGAACCTGAGGATTACAACAACTGGAAAAGTTCATTAATGGCCAAGACCACTAAGGGTAAGCGTTAGTCATTGCTTAGGTTCACCGTCTCTCCGGAGGTGGTGGGTGGAAGCAACCCACCGTCTTCTTCTTAACGGTCTCCTGGGGCTACTCACCGCAGTGGCTCCCCACCCGTTGTTGGGGTGTTCCTCGCCCCACGGGTCTCGGGAACCCCCCTTAGGGTAACCAGTGGGTGTTGGTGTTGAGTTTAAAACTCAACTGGGGATCAGCCATCAAAAGCACTACAAATAATCATGAAAACCGAAACAGCCCCAGCCCTATGTTAAGCGCTTTTCACGTGAATTGAAGTGAATTAAGGCATGTTTTTATAAGTATGCACCTTAGCCGTTTTAATGGGCCTAATACTGGTGTACACTGGGGATGGGAAGGGTAAGACAACCGCCGCCCTTGGGCTTGTGGTTAGGGCTTATGGACATGGCTTAAGGTCAATAGTGGCCCACGTCATGAAGACGTTGATCTATAGGGGACAGTGGGTCGGGGAGTACCT
The DNA here is from genome assembly GCA_028275645.1 of Caldivirga sp. Taxonomy (GTDB): domain Archaea; phylum Thermoproteota; class Thermoprotei; order Thermoproteales; family Thermocladiaceae; genus Caldivirga. The sequence goes on along the minus strand of JAPWUH010000103.1, from coordinate 3,123 downwards.
AGCATTATCCAGGATGAGCGACCTAGTTGAGGTTTACTACATGAGTGAGACCGCCCTAAGAACACCAAGGGATGTCTTCAATAGGGCTATTGAACGCAGCATAGAGGTTAAGCCATTTCTGCTGATCCTAGATGAGATCAACAACGCCGTTGATAACGGGTTAATGAGCGCTGGTGAGGTTATTGAAGGTATAAGGAAGCTGCCCGGTGAGGTTAACGTTGTTTTAACCGGGCGGGGTGCCCCGAGGGAGTTTCTTGAGATAGCCGACCTGGTTACCGAGTTTAGGGCTGTTAAGCACTACTACGATAGGGGTGTGGTGGGTGTCATGGGGCTTGAGTGGTGATGTTGAGAATGGTTTAAAAGGGGACTTGAGGTAAAAGTTAAAAAGGCTAAGGTGGCCATAGAGGTGGGGCCCGTAGCTCAGCATGGTAGAGCGTCCGGCTCATAACCGGAAGGTCCCGGGTTCGAATCCCGGCGGGCCCATCAATGAATCTATTAATGAATTGGTCCGTGGGATATCCCCTAAATTGAGTTTAGCGAATTGAGAGTGTGAATGGCTAGTAATGCTACTTTTTGCCGCCTTCCACCGTTAACCTGATGCGTAGGCACGACTCCTCCAACCCCTGGTCCTGAACCTTACCACTAAAAGGCTCTACGAAACCCTCCAGGTAACTTAGTATTACCCTTGAGAAGTTGTCCGTGAGGTTCTCGCGGCAGACCTTAACCAGCGCTGAGCCGCCCATTGACTGGACCTGAACCCTACCCAAGCCTCTTAATTGAGCTATGTATAATTCATTGGGCTTAAAGGCGCTGTACATGCCTAGCATTAACTCACCATCCTTCCTCCCCATGGCCCTCACCATGCTTAAAACCTGCTCATTCAACTGCCTCTCGAGTATGTCATGGTCCACGGCTAGGACGTAGCTGTTGTTGAAGGTTGGTATTGATAACGTGGCTAGGACGTAGATATCGTTATTAAGCACCTTCTCCATTACATCGTAGATAAAGGAGAACTTCCTAAGCATTCCTTCGACATCACCTATTGAGACCACTGAATTTGTGAAGTCGGCAACGACGTGAATCATCTTCTGAAGTCTGTTAAACGAGACGTTAAGTATGTTGACGCCGTTCTCAGCCAGCACATCAGATATGGCCGCTAGTATGCCGGGCCTATCCTCATTAAGCCTAATGATTAACTCCACTATGGTCCTATTACTGGCTTCGTACATCATCGAAAGTTCCCTATGAAACATCATCAAAAACCTTAATATACCCCCCTATTTAAACATGATACTAAGTTTAACAAGCAATAAAGCTATAATCTACGGCTCACCCTTAAGGGTAAGAAATGACCCCTCCCTGCCCTCTCGAGGGTTAGGTTTTACCGCGGAGGTCTTGGTTGTTGCCCTCTTTGGGCTGTTTTGGTTTTCATAGTTAGTTATTTGTAGAGTGTTTATTTTTGTTGATTGTTAGTCCCGGATGAGTTTATGAGTCTGACCTTAACGCCTTTATTAGTGACCCTGGGGTCCCGAGACCTGCAGCGGCTGGGAACCGCGGGCAACCGTTAGGAAGCCACTACGGTGAACAACCCCAAGAAGACCGTTAATAGTGTAGATGACAGCGAACGTAAACCACCACCTACTGAGAAACGGTTACTGGACACTTACCAAATATTTGAAAGGCTGGATGGACATGGTCGGTGAGGGATTTAGGTAAAGCTTAATAAGCCGTGGATTAATGACTCATGGGGCCCGTAGTCTAGCCTGGTTAGGATAGCGGTCTAACCGCCCTGAAGTCCGCCTTACGTGGCGGCTGGCCTAAGAAAGCGGGAGATCCCGGGTTCAAGTCCCGGCGGGCCCACCAAGTTGGGGTTGGCATCTAAGCGTCACGGTGATTACGAGGTGACTTGAATTGAAGCATACTTCATCTTGTAAAGACCTCCGTTACTGTCTCTACGCAGATAATGGTAACCATGAATCACCGTCTTTTTCCTGGTAGTCGACCTGGGTCTCCTTACCGCAGTGTATCTCCACCCAATCGCCGGGGTAACATACCTAAAGTTACTTAACTAAGCTTCTGGTAGTTATTTGAACCAACATTTAACCTAACGCTCGCCTGCCCAATGGGTTCAACATGGATATTAACGGCGTACTCGCCTGTGCTGGCGCCAAAGGTGTAGGTAACTGGGTATGGGGTCCATGATGTGCCATTCCAGTAGTATAGGGCTAGTTCAGCGTCTAGGCTCCTAAACGCTACCCCACCGCCATTCCCCGGCCCACCAATTACTAGTTCGGTGTCCATGGGCATGTAGTATGGGCCTGGGTTAAGGCTGGTGATTAAGTACGCCGTGGCGTTAGGTATTGGTATAACCTGGTGCGCCACCCAATGCACCACCGGGTTCAACCTAATGTTACCTAACCTAAATAATGCGTAACCATAGTTGACAACTACCCCATACTTCGTGGTGTTAACCGTGATTATTAACATGCCTGACATTGGGGTTTTAAAGCACCCTGAAACGCATACTCCGTTTTCATACATTAGGCTTTGTGATGAACCGATGTAGTTGGTTACATCCATCTCAGCCTGAAACCAGTACTGCCCATTGGAGACAAGCAGTGCATCCTGGACCCAGTGAACCACTACACCGCCACTGTACTTAACCACCAGGTAAGCGTTTAATTGAAGTGAGAAACCCGGTGACTGAGCCCCAGTCGACCACTCAACATCGGCGTTGGTTATGTTGAAGGCACCCATTACCGCGTCTGTGGTTAAGTTACCGTAGTTGAGGCCGTAATAGGCAGCAACACCCATGGCCATGTACCTGAAGGTCCTTAGGGTGACGTTAACCGAACCACAGAAGGCAACCTCATAGTTACCCTGCGGTGGGGCAACCACGAACACGCCTGGAGAATCATCAAACCAAGTGTAATTAACCGGGGGCATTGAGGAAACTCCCCACTCCTTAAACTGCGCCTTACTCAGCAGGTAAACTGAGGTTTCTCTGGGCACACTAATGAATAGGTATGAGCCGTTGCTTAACGTTACGTTTACTAGGTTCCACACGCGGCATGTAACCTCTAGCTTAGGTGACGTGGTATTAATCATCGTCGTGGTGCTAGT
>JAPWUH010000102.1 GCA_028275645.1 Caldivirga sp. | reverse complement strand
CTGCATTAATTAAATAATATAAACCCTTAATCCTTACCTTCACTATGCAACGCCAAATCCCCGTTTACGAACCAGCCACAGGGGAGGTCCTTGCATATGTACCTGACATGAGCATTAACGAGGTTAGGGATGCCGTGGATAAGGCTTATGACGCCTTACCTAGGCTTCAATCGATACCGGCCTACGAGAGGGCTAGGTTACTGATGAGGGTTGCGCAATTGATTAGGGGCCGCAGGGAGGAGTTGGCTAGGCTATTGACTAGGGAGATTGGTAGGCCTATTAAGAGCACTAGGCTAATAATAGAGAGGACTGCCAGGATTTACGAGTTAGCCGCCCAGGAACTACCCCACGTGTTAACTGGCGAATTCGTGCCCCTTGAGGCCTACGATTACCCACCTGGTAATGAGAGGAGGATAGCCATCGTTAGGAGGGAGCCCATTGGTGTTGTTGGGGCGATAACACCGTTCAACTTCCCACCTGACAGCATGGCCCACAAGGTAGCCCCAGCACTGGCAATAGGCAACACGGTGGTCCTTAAGCCAAGCAGGTACTCACCCCTAACCGAAAGTGAAATAGCCAAGCTGATAATTGAAGCCGGGTTCCCTGAGGGCTCAATAGTGGTGGTGACCGGTAACTCATCCATGATAGGGGATGAGTTCGTGAACAACCCCAAGATATCCCTAATAACCTTCACAGGCTCGTCCAAGGTTGGGCTTGAGCTGGCCAGTAGGGCTATACTAAACGGTAAGAGGGTTATAATGGAGCTTGGGGGTAGTGACGCAATGATAATACTGGAGGATGCCGACTTGAATAAGGCTGTGCAAGCAGCCACGGTGGGTAGGTTCGACTACGCTGGCCAATTCTGCAACGCCACCAAGAGGGTTATAGTTAGGGAGGAGGTTTACGACGAATTCGTTAGGAGACTCACCGAGAGCGTTGCAAGGCTTAAGATAGGGGACCCACTAAGCGAGGACACTGACGTAGGTCCCTTGATAAGTAGGGAGGCCGTGGAGACCATGGAGTCCTTCGTTAATGACGCATTAAGCAGGGGTGGGAAGATAATCTACAGGGCCAGTAAGGTTCCTGAAAGGGGCTTCTATTACCCGCCAACCATACTTGAGGCACCCTACGACGCTAGGGTTTGGGTTGAGGAGGTCTTCGGCCCAGTCCTACCTGTGACCAAGGTTAAGAGCGATGATGAGGCCGTGGAGGTGGCTAATAGGACTGAGTATGGGTTAGACGCATCAATATTCACCAGGGACTTCTCAAGGGCCTACAGGCTGGCCTCCAGGATTAAGGCAGGCACAGTTTTCATAAATGATACCACTAGGTTGAGGTTCGATAACCTACCCTTCGGAGGCTTTAAGAAGTCCGGCATTGGGCGTGAGAGCGTCAGGGATACCATGATGGAGATGAGCGAGGTCAAGGTCATAACCTACACCCTTTAAACCGTCTCTCCGGGGTGGTGGTCATATTCCTTTGCCTATTCCTTGTCTTCAGCGGTTTTGCCACCATCTCCTTCTTGGTGGTCTCCCCATCCATCGCCGAGGGTTCCTAATCACCACAAGTCTCGGAAACCCAGAGGTACCGATATTCTTGGTGAACATTAAGTCCCCTATTCATACTCTCACTGCCATTAGCCGCAATGAGGATTTCATGGTTTGCAACACTGAGTTTAACATGTTCAGGCCGTTGGCGTATTCATCAGTGTTCAGTAAAGGGTGCATTCAACACGCTGATTGTAATCCTGGTGAAGGGTTTTAAGCGTTAGCGGCTTCACCAACCTGTGAACACCAGGGCCTTAACGATGGCTGTTAGGATTGGGTTGAGGGGGTTGGCGGCCAGGAAGGCGATGACCATAATGACCGTTATTGCCATAGCCACAGCAGTGGCGCTCCTAGTCGCCCTAGAGACCGTTACCTACGGCGTTAAGTACACCGTGGGGCTTGAGGTTAAGTCTATACTGCCTGCTGACCTAATGGTGTACACCTCATCAGCCATAATACCGGAGCAGTTGGTCAACATGATCAATGGGTTAAAGTACGTGGAGTACGCTGCCCCGGCAATACTCACTGGTGCAATTGCCGGCGGACACCAGGTAACCCTCATTGGCTTATCCACGGATTCACTCAGCTACTTCTACCCCCAGTTGATACAGGGCTCACTACCCATTGGCAGCGATGACTGTATAATATCTCAGCAGTTAGCCCAGGCCCTAAACGCCACCGTGGGTAGCTATATATACGTCTACGTTCCACAGGGCTTGACAGGCACCTACAGTGTACTTAGGCTCAGGGTTTCTGGAATCTTCACTAGCATATTCGGTGGGTTGCTTGGCTTCCAGATCTACATGGTTGTAGTTCCCCTGAGCTACCTCCAATCCCAGTTGAGCACCGGGGACTTCGTGAACGTGATATTCATCAAGGTTGTTGGTGATAACGCAGCCATCATAGGTAGGTTGAACACTGCCATGAAGCAGCTAATCCCCGAGGCCCAGGTCTACGAGCAGCAGTCCATAATAGGGAGCGTTAATGAGATAATTAACCTGATAAACGTCTTCTTCATAATAGTCATAGTGCTCAGCGTGATTATAGCAGGCCTAATAGTGGCCATAATGGTGTTGATAAACGTTAGGGAGAGGAGGAGGGAGATAGGGATAATGAAGGCCATAGGGGCATCCAATGGCCAGGTAATGCTCATATTCATAACCCAGGTCATGGTTGTCTCACTGATAGGCGGCTTGATCGGGATTATCAGTGGCTACTACGGCTCAATGCTAATGGTCAAGTTGATTAATTACCTTGGGTACAGCATCAACATAATTATTAAGCCAATGCCCCAGTTCTTCGCCCTAGGCCTAGCCACGGCACTTGGAACTGGGGTGGTGGCCTCCGTGCCGCCGCTTATGGGTATTGTTAGGATTAGGCCTGCTGAGGTCATTAGGACTGAGTAGGCTAGGTTAAGGCCCCCTTAACCACCTCCGCTATTGCCCTAGCCAACGGTGGAGGTACAGCCTCACCAACCTGGTTGAACTGGGAGTCCCTACTACCCAGGAATACGTGGCTATCCGGGAACCCCATTAACCTGGCCTGCTCCCTAACAGTCAGCAACCTATCCTCATACGGGTGTATGAACCTCACGCTACCCATAACAGTCGGGGCTGGTTTATTGGGGTGTAGCCTAATGAAGTTTCTGTAAACCCCCTCAGAACCCCTGTAGGTGTATAGGGCCTGCCCCCACGCAATCCTGCTAAACTCCCTAGCCTTTCTCGGGGGCACTGGGACAGGTTCATGGTTTGGGATTTGGGGTGTTGGTTCAGGTAACCCACTCAAAGCCTCGGCCACGGTGACCACCCTACCAGCCTTACGGGGCTTAATCCTAATGTTGGATATGAAGACCCTCCTTCTTATGCTTGGCACCAGGTAATCCTCCGCATGAAGTACATTGAAGTAAACCTCACCGTAGCCAACCCTCCTGAACTCGCCCACTAGGGCCTCCCTGAGCCCACCCTCCATTATGGCCGCCACGTTCTCCATCACGAAGACCCTCGGCTTAAGCTCACCCACAAGCCTAATGAACTCCAGGGTTAATTGACCAAGCTCATCCGTGTAGAGCCTATCCAACGGCTCACTAAGCCTCCTCGGGTTAGCCCCTGTGTAGGCCTCGCAGGGTGGTCCACCAATCACGACATCCACATCCCCAACGTACTTAACTATGTCGGAGCCTCTGACAAGCCTAGCGTCACTCCGTATAACAACCGCCTTAGGGAAGTTGAAGCTGAACGTCCTAACGGCATCAAGATCCACGTCTAGCCCAGCCACAACCTCAAAGCCCGCATCCCTAAACCCAACCGAGAAGCCACCAGCCCCCGAGAAAAGGTCAACCACCGTGAAGCCCACGGTTGAGGCCTTAAGGGCCTATTCATAAACCTAACCACCCAAGCCACCAGGACGCCACCAGGCTGGGTTTGCGCCCACCACCCGCACCTTCGGGCGATTGGGAGTGGCGGGCTCCCCCCTCGGGGAAACCCTCGGGGGATACACCCCCACCCCATCAACCCCGTCTTCTACGGGAGCCCTAACCACCCCCAGCCGGGTAACCCCGACCAGGAGCGGCGGCCGCCTATTTTAGGGGAGGGCTTCCCGCTTAGATGCCTTCAGCGGTTATCCCCCTGCGGCGTGGCTGCCCGGCACTGCCCTGCCGGACAACCGGTAGACTAGAGGCCGCGGCGCCCCGTTCCTCTCGTACTGAGGGCACCTTCCCCGCAGGCGGCCAGCACCCCCGACAGGTAGAGACCGACCTCTTGAGGAGGGAGGGCCAGGTTAATAACATATTTTCCATAATTTGAGGGTAAATATTACTTTCGA
>JAPWUH010000101.1 GCA_028275645.1 Caldivirga sp. | reverse complement strand
CTTATTCACAAGGCACTTGTTCCACACCCTCATATCCGATGTCAACATGAATGTAATACTGGTGTCCATAGTGGTTGCTGCCCTTGTGAGCCTAGTGTTAATTGATGCTTTACTTAGGTTCGCCAGGAGTAGGCACATAATTCTATTAACAGCGACACTGGGCACATTAGCCATTGTGAGCGGGGTCTTAAGCATATTAACCGGGTTCGGTTGACGCCGCAAGCTAAAGCTTATTAACGCCTCGGGGGATGGTGGTGCGTGGCTGAGGAGGGGGAGAAGAGGGCCATCAGGTCCATTCCATTCGTGGAGGTTCAGGAGGTTAACGGTAGGAGGATTGTTATAGCCACTGGGAAGAGGAAGACCGCCATAGCGAGGGCTGTGGTTAAACCTGGTTCAGGCGTGGTTAGGGTTAATGGAGTACCGTTGACAATATGGCCCATGGAGGTGGCTAGGCTCAAGATGATGGAGCCGCTGATACTTGCAGGTAAGGACCTGGTCAACAAGGTTGACATAGACGTAACGGTTAGGGGTGGTGGGTTCATGGGGCAGGCGTCAGCAGTCAGGATGGCCATAGCGAGGGGGCTTGTGGAGTACTTCCAAAGCAAGGAATTACTCGACCTATACATGCTGTACGATCCAACCATGATTAAGGGTGATGAGAGGAGGACGGAGCCGAAGAAGCCAGGCCTAAAGCATGCCAGGAGTAAGAGACAGAAGGCCTACAGGTAAGCCCACCCATTGACAGTAACCTAACCTTAACAATACCCCTACATTACCGGGCACATTACTGTAATGTGTTTGCCTAATCCTTCTCAAGCCTTATCAAATTTCCGTAGCGGTTCATCGCAGTGGGCTAGATCCATGGTTTACCCGAGACCTTAATGAATTATAATTCACTGCGCCTCACTGTGCGGTGGCAACTACTTAAGGCATGGCTAGATTGCTGTTGGTTCAGGTTACACCTGCAATGTTTATAAAAATCATGAAGCATGTTGCATTATGAGGTTCCTCTCAATAGTCACCGGTACCTCCTCTGATGGGGCTGACGTATCCCTCATTGAGCTTGAGGGTTGTGGAAAAGGGACCAGGTTTAGGATACTTAAGTATAGTTACTACCCTTATCCGAATGATTTAAGGAGTATGATGATTCATGCGGCTTCGCTTAACCAGGTGACCTCGGAATTCATTAGTAGGGTTCACTGGGAATTAGGCAGGTTCCTGGCTAACTCCATAGTCAAGGATTATGAACCAAGCGATTACGACGTCATAGTTTACTCAGGCTACACCGTGTACCATGGGCCATCACTGGGTAGGAGGGAATACGGCACCCTTCAGATAGGTGAGGCATCAGTGCTCTACACTATGACGCATAAAACCGTTGTCTACGACTTCAGGACTAATGACCTAGCCTCAGGTGGATTAGGGGCACCGTTAATAGCGTTGAGTGATGCAATACTCTTTAATGAAGGTACATTAACCGTAAATATCGGTGGCATATCTAACGTAACATACATCGGTGAGGACTGCATAATAGCCTTCGATACGGGTCCAGGCAACATACTGATAAATACATTAACAGAGTTACTTTACGGGGAACCCTACGATAAGGATGGTCTGCACGCCTCACGTGGTAGGGTGATTGATAAGCTTCTACTGGACTTAATGAGTGATGAATACTTCTCAATACCACCACCCAAGAATACCGGGCGGGAGTACTTTGGACTCAGCTACGTTAAGAGTAGGGTGATGCCTTACCTAGGTGAATTCAGCGGTGACGACTTGATTAGGACAGTCACACGTTTCACAGCGGAGAGTATACATGACCAGGTTAGGAGGTTTGTGAAAGGGCCAATAAGGAGGATCGTAGTTGGAGGTGGTGGATCAAGGAACCCGATACTGATGAATGACCTAAGGGGCCTATTTAGCGATGTGGCTGAGTTCAGGAGGTTTGAGGATTACGGGATCAATGACATGGCTAGGGAGGGCTTGGGCTTCGCAATAATCGCCAATGAGACCCTTCATCTTAGGGTCGGTAACACACCAGCCACAGGCGGCTCACCCACATTGCTGGGTAAAATAATCCCAGGTAACAACTATAGGGAGCTGGTTAAGCAAACCCTATTCAACGATAGGTGCGATGGCTTTAACCCATTTAAATTAACTTGCGGTAAGGTTTATTAACAACCAATGCTGAAGTTGGGTAATGATAGTGCCCATTAGATGCTGGACCTGCGGTAAGCCCCTGGGCCACCTGTGGGAGCCATTTAAGAACAGGGTCTTGGCCGGCGAAGACCCTAAGAAGGTCCTTGATGACCTGGGTGTGACAAGGTACTGCTGTAGGAGGACCCTGATGGCTCATGTGGAGTTGATTAACCAGGTACTGCCCTATAGCCTAATCGAGAAGTAACTACCTCCTAGCTTCGTCGTTAAGCCTAAGCACAAGAACACCATTGCTCACTTCAAGGTAGGCGGCACCAAACATTATTAACCTATTCACATCATTAATAGGCACCCCTAGGTCCACTAAAGCCCTGAGGGGTACCTCATCACCACCGGCCAGTTCCCTAATCCTACCGGCTATACGTTCAATTAAGCGCCTACCGTTGCTGTTATTAATGGGTATTTCAATACTTAACCTACCTTTACCCTTAAACACCCTGTTGAAGATTGATGCATCTTCATTGTTTACATTATGAGTGGTGTAGATGTTTAGGTTAACTCCCCTCAATTTGAGGTATAGGAGTAGGTCCTTAAGCCTAAACCACCTGTCGCTGAAGACCTCGTAAACCACAGGCCCCCTCATAACCCTGGTTAACGGTAATGCTAGCGTTAAGCCGAGTATCGTGGAGGTTGGTTCAATGGGTGGTATTGTTACCGTGAAGCATTCGCCGTTTAATGTACCAGGGGGCTCAACATCAACCGTTCTCAATGCCTGGCATATTAAACCCTCACACCCACTAATGAAGTTGCCGACGTCGCTTAGGTTACTTGACTTAACCATGAAGCCGTACTCTAGGGCTAGCCTAGTTATTATCAACTTATCCTCATCCTCCAGGGGTAGGTTTATACCCATTGGGCTACACCTTGGGCTGTACCTCCAGGTGACTATACCCCTGGTTATTGGTTGTGATGATGGAAGAATGAATAGGTTTAATTGACCACCCCCCTTAACCATTGCTTAACCCCTAGGCGTTTACAACGGCGCTATAGTAGCCGTCACTGGTCTTCACTATGACGTAGTAGGCGTAGATGCAGCCTGAACCCTCTGCATCAACCACCAGCTGGTCGCCCCCCTTAAGCACTATTGGGTTCGTCAAGCTCACCGCCACGCCATCGACGTATGCGTTGGTTACGTAACAGGAAACTTGACTCCCATCCTGGTTCGTTATGTTGAAGCCCAGTATTGTCACCGATCCCAAACCCATGTTCTTCACCGTTGCCTGTATCATGCTTGGGGTCACCTCACTGGCGCTTACAAGCAGTTGGCTGTAGGAACCCATGCTGTTTGAAACGAAGACCCACAGTATAGCAGCCACTATTACAGATAACACAACCCCTATTATAGTCCAGACTATGTTACTTAACCCACTCCTCATAGGTGCAGTGCGGGGTTTGGTTAAGTTAACCGAAGTCTAGGTAGGGTGACGGGTAGGTTGACGTTACCCTACTTGCAGTGGGCCTATGGGTATGGGGCCTTAATGCGTTTAATGATTTGCCTAGGCCACTATGGGTCATGCGTAGCGCTGCTTGGTGTAACATTAAACGTAGCCTACGGGTACCTGTTGATAAGTAGGGGTAATGCATTGATGAGGAGGGTGGGTGAGGTTCACATTCTCGATACCTTAATGGGATTTCTAATGTACATTGCGGCGGTTTTGATGATGAGTAATGAGGATAGGCTAATAGGTATCGTACTGGGTGGGTTAAACCTCAAGGTGGGTTACGTAACCCATAGTGTTGATGAGCTCCAATGCTCAGTGGTTTACCCATACCACTGTGTCACGGTTAAGTTAACCACCAGTGAACCCATTGTTAACCCTGGTGCCGCCTCATTGGTGTTCGGCAATATGGCCAACGCCCTGATTAGGTCAATGACCCAGCTGTACGTAGCTGAGGTGACGCTAACCCTACTACCCTTCGTCTCACCGGTGGGCTACTACCTCAACGACATCTCAAGGTACTTCACCTGGCAGGCCGAGTGGGCCTTAATGAACACCTACATGCTCTACTACCTATCCATAATATCCAGCTACGCCTCCCAGCTAGCGGCCCTTGGAGCCAGCCTAATACCCATTAGGCAGGTTAGGTGGGTTGGTGGTTTACTGTTCTCACTGGGTCTCGTAACCCCAATATACGTCGTGGCTATGGCCAAT
>JAPWUH010000100.1 GCA_028275645.1 Caldivirga sp. | reverse complement strand
AAGCAAACCCCCTCCCGGGGGGGGGGGGCACCACCCCAAGCACCAAAACCCCAACAAAGTCAAATCACACAAACCCACCTCAATAAACCCGCACAGCGAAACAACCCCACACCAAAGGACGAGGCTTAACCATTATCGTCACCATACATCATGTACCTTTTAACCCTCCTTAGGTAATCCTCAATACCCTCATCAACAACTCTCATAACCTCATCAATATCACCGCTCATTAATAAGCCCCTAACGTTCACTTTACCAACCAGGTAGTCGAAGTGGTATGAACCGTTACGCTTAATGAAGTTAAACTTACCTGGGTGTATACGGTTAATAATGTTGATTAAGGCTAGGGCCACCTTCACGGGCCTTAGGTTAACCCTATTCTTAATCACGAACTCAACACCTCTGCAATCCTCACCACTATACTTAACACCAGTCCCCATAGGCCTGTAAACCACAGGTCTCAACTCCACGCCACTAAGCCCCAGCGTTGATGCCTCATCAATGAGCTTAACGTTGTTAAGCCATGGAGCCCCGATGACCCTGAAGGGTTTATCAGTACCCCTACCCTCATTAACATTGGTACCCTCGAATAGGCCAATGCCGGGGTACATTATTGCACTCTCCAGGCTTACCATGGCTGGTGACGGCTTAGGCCACGGTAACCCGGTTTCATCAAACCACATACCTCTAGACCAACCCCTAAGCTTAATTACCGTTAAATCAGCCTTGATGTCGGCCTCCGCGTTGAATAGGCTAGCTAACTCACCGGCTGTTAAGCCATACCTAATTGGGATGCTCCAAATACCTATGAAAGACCTTAACCCAGGGTCCAGTATTGGGCCCTCAACTATTAGGCCGGTTAATGGGTTTGGGTTGTCAAGCACCATAACCCTAACGCCCGCCTTACCTGAGGATTCAAGCGTGTAAAATAGTGTTGATATGTATGTGTAGAACCTAACTCCAACATCCTGAATGCTGTACATTACAGCGTCAAGCTCCTTAATAACCTCAACTGGTGGTTTATACCTGGGGCCGTATAGGCTATAGACTGGGATGCCGCCATATGTGCCATCGGGGTAGTGCTCACCGGCTGGCCTATCACCCATTAACCCATGTTCAGGGGTGAAGATAACCTTTACCTCAACCCCACTCTTAATAAGTAGATCCACCAGGTGCCGTCTCTCCGGAGGCGGTAGAGACTTGTTGTCTCCACCGTCTCCTTCTCGACGGTCTCCCTGGGCCCACTCACCGCAGTGGCTCCCCACCCGTCGCCAGGGGTTCCTTGCCACTACGGGTCTCGGAAACCCAGGGTAACCAGCAAAGGTGTTGGAGATGGGTTAATAAACCCATCGCTTCATCACCAATGGTAACAAACCCCACAAATAATCACGAAAACCGAAACTACCCCTTACCTGGGTATTGTGCACTGTGGTTTGTGACGACCCCAACCCTCTTACCCCTTAACTCTTCTACGTAGCCTTCATCAAAGAACACTTGAACCCCATTTTTAACAATCATTAATGGTGAATTTGACAACACCTTTTAAGTATTAGCTTTGTTAAGTCCAGTGGGGTTAGAGGTACTTTATAACCTGCCTATACTTGGCCAACAGGGCCTCGTTGCGTTCCCTACCACCCGGTATGTTGACGCTGACCCAAACCTCAGGTTCAATGCCCTTACTCCTCAATTCATCTATAATGGCTAACTCGAGACTATGCAGTATGAAGGCGTTAACCACGGTTGAAACGGCGGCAACCTTAACACCATTTATCGTTAGGGCCGTCTCACCTGGAGGCACCTTATTATCAATGGTTACGTCAGCCAGTTCAAATAGTCTTTTACCCAGCGGGTTATCTGGCTGAAGGCTCTTGGAGTATTCCACGGATGTTAAGGCGATTACCTTCAACCCCCTCCTCTTAGCCTCATAGGCCATCTCCACGGGCACGGTGTTCTTACCTGAATTGGAGATTATTATCATGACTGAGTTTGGTACTATCCTCTGGGAGTTCAGTAGTGTTGAGGCGTATCCAGGTAGCCTCTCAAGGCTGCTTGAAAGGGCCATGCCGTTTAGGCCGAGTAGGTTTGGGTCAATTATGGGGTAAATTGGTGCCAACCCACCTGACCTGTAGAAGACCTCAATGGCCATGAGCATCGAGTGCCCCGTACCGAAGACGTAGATTAAGCCACCCCTGCTCAGTGAGTCTACGCATAACCTAGCCGCGGACTTTATGTTACCCCACTGATCCTTCAACACACCGTCTATTATACCCATGATCACTGACTTATACTCATTCACGTAATCCAACCCACCCTGGCTCATGTGGGTGCTGTTGGGAGTTAAGTAATTAAGCATTAACCCACTGAACCTGGCCAGAAGCGTGAACCTGCTTATGCATTGGTGTAAAACACAGGAATGCTTTAAATATGACTGCTCGCTTTAGTTCATGTAGGCAATGTATGGTTAGGGTTTTGGTAGCTGGGCATAGTGGGTTGGATAAGCATAGGTGGATTAACGCAATTAGTAGTTACGCTAACGGTAAGGTTGGTAGGGTCATGGCCCTTGACTTCGACTCCATGCTCTCCAACTCCATGCCCTACTTCCTCGACAGTTACCTTGAGAAGCAGAGGAACAAGTGGTATGAGACCGTTAACCAACTGCTCAATAGGATTGATAAGGAGCAGCCTGAGCACGTGATAGTGAGCATGCACCTAACTTACTTCAGGCATAACACGTACTGGAGCCTAATAGACGCCAACGCGCTTAGGGAGTTTAAGTTTGACATGATAGTAACGCTCATTGATGATGCCTACTCTGTCTGGCACAGGATCAGTAATAGGGAGTCCAGGGAGAGGCATGGGGTTTACATTAGGCTTAGGGATGTCTTTGTATGGAGGACCGTGGAGATAATGATGGCTGATATGCTAGCCACGGTGCTGGGTATAAGGAACTATGTGGTCGCCATTAAGCACCCCGTGGAGACCTTCTTCAAACTCATGTTCACCAAGCTGCCTAAGGCATACCTATCACACCCAATAAGCCACGTTAGGGATAACGGTAAGGCCATTAGTGAGATCAACGAGTTTGCCAGGAGGCTTAGGGGGATTGTAGTATTGTTTGAACCGACGACAATCGACGAGTTGATTATTGAGAGGAATTGGACCAACGGTAGGAGGACCATTATAGATAGAGGTGATAGGTGGCCCGTGGATAACGACGACAGCGAGTACCCCATTAAGCTCAGGGAGGATGAGGTCATGGAGGTGATCACCAGGAACCCCGTGACTAAGAGGAGTCTAATCCAAGACCAAGTAATGAGGAGGGACTTCAGGTACATTGAGCAGTCTGACATGGTGATCGCCTATAGGCCCAAGTATGGCGGTACGTTGAGTATGGGTGTCTCCTCAGAGGTCACCATAGCGGTCAACATGGGTAAACCAGTCTACGTCTACTGGCCACCTGAGGATGGTGACATAGCCAATAACCCCTTTGAGTACGTTCACGAGTACTTCAGCGATGTAGAGGAGTTACTGGGCTTCCTCAGGAGGCAGGTGTCCACTCAATGAGGCACGGTTCACTAATCAGTAAGAGGGCCGTTAGGGTACTTGGCATAGCGGAGAGCTTCAAACTAACACACCCAAAATCCATACTCACAGGCGTAGTCATGAGGAGCGACTTCATAATTGATGGCGTGGTTAACTCATATTCAACGGTAGGTGGCCTTGATGTAACGGATTCGATAATAGGAATGTTCAGGGAGTTGAATAGGCCTGACGTACACGCCATAATGATAGACGGCTGCATAATATCCTTCTACAATATAATTGATATAGATAGGTTATACAGCGAGTTGAAGGTACCCGTAATGTGCCTAACCTTCAGCAGAAGTAGGGGCAACCCTAGGGCGGCTATTGTTAAACTCTTTAAGGATTACGAGGAGAGGTTAAGTATACTTAACAGGATAGGTGAACCAGTGATGGTCAACACCAAGTACGGCCCTGTTTGGGTTAGGTACAGGGGGTTAAGCTACGGGGAGGTTAAGGTCCTCATATCCAAGTTCCAGAGGGATGGTAGGAGACCTGAGCCATTGAGGGTTAGCCAGTTGATATCGGCATCCATGTTTAGAAGCATGTATGGGGATTAACCAGCTATCCGGCAATAGCCCTGTTGATGACGGACGTCACAGATTCTATTAACTCGTTGACTCTACCTTCACTTAAGGCCTCCGAGTAGACCCTAATCACGGGCTCCGTCCCACTACCCCTAATTAATACCCACGACTTATCCCTGTAAACCGCCTTAAGCCCATCAATCTCAATGAACCTATCTAACTCACCCATTGTGCTCATGACCCTTTTCAACTCCTGGCTAAGCCTACTGACCAG
>JAPWUH010000099.1 GCA_028275645.1 Caldivirga sp. | reverse complement strand
GGCTATGACTTGTTTAAGGCTGCGGTTAGGATCTCAATTGTGGGCAATTTACTCGACATGGGGGTTGCGTCTCATAAACCACCCAGTGAACTCCCCCTGGATTCATTAATGACCATGCCCTTCTCCATAGATGACACAGGTAAACTATACAACATCTTATCGAAGGGTGGTTTAAAGGTAATTTGGCTCTTTGATAATGCCGGTGAGGCTATTTTCGATACTGTGCTAATTGATCTGATTAGGGGGATGGGTAACAAAGTTATTGGTGTTGCCAAGGCTGATCCTGGCTTCCAAAACGACCTAACGATCAGTGACGCTGAATACGCAGGTCTAAGTAGCCACCTGGATGAACTTGTCTCAACAGGCTACAGTGGGTCAAGCATTCACCTGGATAGGGTCAGTGGTGAGTTCCTAAGTAGGCTTAGGGAAAGTGACTTAGTGGTCGCTAAGGGTATGGCACACTTTGAGTACATTTCAGAGGTTGACCTAGGTAAGCCTGTTGCCTTCCTGCTAATACCCAAGTGCAGACCTGTGGCTGAGGCACTTGGGGCAGTTTCAGTTTTCATGATTATTTGTAATGCTTATTACCGTTGATGGCTCTCAGATAGGTTTTTAAACAACCCTAACACCCTTTAATTGTACCTCTGGAGTCCCGAGACCCGTGGGGCGAGGAACCCCCGGCGACGGGTGGGGAGCTACCGCGGTGAGCGGCTCCAGGGAGACCGTCGAGAAGGAGACGGTGGGGATTTCATGAACCGCCGCCTCTGGAGAGACGGTTGAGAAGGGTACCCTAGTGGCCATGTTAAGGGTTTAGTAATTACAGGGTCGTTCTTCGCTGGATTAGCTTAATGATGCCTAACCTTAACTGATTGAGTAAACCTATTCTCAGGGTAAGGATCAAGGTTGAGTTGAAAAGTGAGTCATTCAACTTAATGGGGGTGGTGAGGTCGCTGCCTTTTACTGGCCTTGGCTCTGAAGCCCAACAACCTCAGGGTTGACTGTCGTGACATCGTCCGGCCTCTTACCAAGGACTACGAATGATATGAACTTGGCAAGCGGCCTTACCTCACCTAGTATAACTTGGTCACCAACATTAACCTTTATGCATGGGGGTAAGTGGGCGTGTATATTCCTCCTTCTCCTAGCGTACCTCTTGTATTTTGGTGAGTAGTGAAGCCACTCATGCTGAACCACGACCTGCCCCATGTAGATGCTGACCACCTTACCCTCAATTATAGTTCCCCTAACCTTCACGTGCCCATGCCATGGGCACTTCTCATCGTTGCAAACGGCCTTGGGCGGCAACAGCCATGGTATCCCCACGTGCCTAACCCTAACCTTCTCGCCATTAGGCAGCATAACCACTTCCCCTGGCCTTGGCCTTTCCTGGAGCTCAACCACGAATTTACTGGACTGTGCCATTGGTATCCACCTCACTTAGCGGCTATGTGTAGTGTTGACCTTGATGCCTTTAGCCCAGGTTCACCATGCTGAACTATCTTAGTCGTTAGGGCGAATTCCCCTAGGTAATGGCCAATGTGCCATGGGGATATGGGTACTGGTATGAAGGTTATCCCATTGTAGACCTGTATAGTTAAGCCAACCATCTCAGGGAGTATTATCATGTCCCTGCAATGTGTCCTAATGGGGATTATCTTGCCCTTGGCGGCGAGTGCCTTAGCCTTCCTAATCTTCTCAAGTAGCTGCCTATGGCATGGCCTAAGTCCCCTCCTCAGTGTTCGTCTCTGCCTTGCTGGGAGTAGCTTAATGAACTCGTTCATGGGCATCCTCATTAATTCATCGAAGGTGAAGCCCCTATACCTGAAGTTCTTCCACTCCTCCTGGGGGATGGGGGTTGGCATTATCCAGCCCCTCCTACCCGCCTCAGCCCCCTCCTCAGCCTCAGCACCGGCTGCAGCTGTAGGTGGGGCTGCCTCAGCAGCCTTGGCCGCCGGCTTGCCCTCAGCCTTCGTCTCAGGCTTCTTAGACATTACCACCCCAATATAGGTCCGCCTTTATAACCTTTACCTAGGCTCCTTGCTGTGGTTAGCCCTAGGCCCATGGGTTAATGACTATCCTACCCAGGGCCTCACCCCTCCTCAACCTATCAAGCTCCTCGTTGATTCTACCTAAACTGGAGACCCTATCCACGATTACCTTAATCTTGCCCTCCGAGACGAGTTTAACGGCCTCAATCAACTCCTCGAGGGTGTTACCAACCGATGCGGTTATGGTGGCCTCCTTAACCACCAGGTCGAGTGGGTTAACCTCAAGCTTATCGAAGCCATACCCTATGAACACCAGTCTCCCCCTCCTGGCTAGCATCCTAACCGAGTTGTTCATGGTTTCCCTTGAACCCACCAATTCGTAAACCACGTCCGCGCCCCTACCATTGGTTATTTCCTTAACCCTCTTAACCACATCCTCAACCCTAGCGTTTATGACGCGGTCCGCGCCCAGCTCCCTAGCTAGCCTAAGCTTCGAGTCGGTCCTACCCACGGCTATTACCTCGGCACCGATCAACTTATTGTACTGGATTAAGGCGAAGCCCACTGCCCCAACTCCATAGACAACCACGTAGTCGCCCACGTTGGGCATTGCCCTCCTGGTGGCGTGTATGGCTGTGGTCACACTACACCCTATGGGGGCTGCCTGCTCGAAGGTTATGTTGTCGGGTAGCTTCACAGCGTTCCTGGCCGGTACCTTAACGTACTGGGCATAGCCTCCATCGGTTATGAACCCGTACTCGGCCTTGGGATTCTCGCATAGGTTCTCCTCACCCCTCAGGCAGAACCTGCACCTACCGCAGCCAACGTAGTAGTAAACAATAACCCTATCACCAACCTTAACCTCAGTTACCCCTGGCCCAACCTCCTCAATGGTCCCAGCTATCTCATGGCCAAGGGTGATTGGTGCAACACCCAGGTTAAGCACACCATCGATGAAGTGAAGGTCCGTGTGGCAAACACCAGCAGCATTAACCCTAACAAGCACCTCCCCAGGGCCTGGGGCTGGTTTGGGGACCTCCTCTATGATTAGGGGTTTACCTGGCCCATAGAACCTGGCCGCCTTCATCATAAACCACTGATTTCTATCCAATAACCGGCTTATTAAGCATACCTATTAGGCGTGAATGAGGCAAGGGTTTTAAAACCCACCTAACTTTAGGCATATCCCCGTAGGCGTGGGTGAGGGTGAGTTGGGGAATACCCCACCTGTGATCCCAGCCCCTCCGGGCGGGGTACATCCTTGGTCCTCAATGCTTAATTAGTGAAGCCAGTGATCCAGTATTGTGGTGGTTAGGGTTGAGTTAATTGACTGCAGGAACAGTAACATGAATGGGTTAAGGGGGCTTGTAGTTAACCACACCAAGGACACCATAAGCCTACTTACTGAAACAGGTAGAGTATTAACCATACCCATCGACTCCTGTAGGTATTATGTGTGGTTTGAAAACTGCACTAGGTTAATGACCCATAGGGAACTAAGGAGGTTAATAAGGAGATTACCCAGCTCCTAACATTAGACCGCCGTGACTCACCCATGATGCTAAGTCTTGCCTTTTATGGTGGTGTTTGTTTCTTGGTTGGTTTGAAGTTTGGTTTTTGGTTGTTTTTTGTTTCTGGTTACTTTTTAATTCCTCCTTTGCTTAGCTTTTCTCGGTGTCTGGGTTGGTGTCTCTGGGAGGGGGTTTGGGCACGGTGATACTGCCATTTTAATCAAGGGCTCAACCATTAAGGCTGAGTACTATTACTGGAAGAGGGAGGTTAAGACCTACCAATCAGTCAGAGACTGGTTGAGGAATCGTGGCTTCAATGCATGGCGCAAGTACCATGCCCATTGGCTGCATGCTGAGTACAAGCAACACGAGAGACTAAGACACTACTACAGGACAGCAGTCAGATTCTTAGCCAAGACACTCCATGGAATGGGAGTCAACGAGGTATTCATCGGTTACCCATACATGGTTAGCCAAAACAACAGCAATGAGTACAACACAAACATCTGGTGGTTTAATAAAATCGTTAATTGGCTTAAGGATGTTCTTGAGGAGTACGGCATAAGGCTCAACGTTGTTAATGAGTACGGTACTAGTAGGCAATGCTCCATCTGCGATATGAAGCACGAGAATGGTAGAGTGAAGAGGGGACTTTACATATGCCCAGTAACGGGCATAAAGATTAACGCCGACCTAAACGCAGCAAGGAACATAGCAAAAAGAATCGGTTACAACACCCCAATACCGAGGAAGATACTGAGCTACATAGTCACCACCAACGGGGTGAAACCATTAACCCCCAAAGAGGGGGTAACTGTCGAGACCCCCACAATGAAAAAACCCCGTCTCTTTGAGACGGGAAGGGGGTCATTCACCCGTTGCGTATTTGATACCAACGGCTTGCGTCTTCATCACATGCTTAAGGCCCTATTCTCCTGGAAGTTCCATTAGCCGAGTGAGGCTGCGTAAATCATTATGGAGTAGATTA
>JAPWUH010000098.1 GCA_028275645.1 Caldivirga sp. | reverse complement strand
CGGAGCTTGAGAAGGCTGTCAGGATAATAGCTAGGAAGATTGGGAATTGGTTCGTAGACGCGTGGGACGCAGCGAATTACCTACACGTGTGGGAATTCCACGAAGCAAAGCTCGAGCCCGACGATATAAGGATTAGGCTACCGCACATAGAGAGGATGGTCTTAGAGGCGCAAAAGCTCGTCAAAGGATGATGTATTTAGGGACGGTGAAATTTTGTCTTCGAGCCTTCTCAGGGTTTGAGTAAGCATTCTTACTGAATAACCGTTGGAATGCGTGGTAACAAAATAATAAATTGTATTACTAATTCGCCTTATCAGATCCATGCTCATATTGATTGACTTGTAACTATGTGTTAGTGCGCCTATTGATACCACATCTACGTACCTCGCGTACTCCATCACATTATCCTCATTGATCCTCCCCGAAGCTCCCAGGACAACCCTGCCCCTCAAACCCTTCCTCACCAATTCCTCATACACCTTAGCTATATCGCCTGGGCTCATGTTATCAAGCATGATTATATTTACACCAAGCCCGCGGTGCAGAGATTTATGCAAAGATAGAAGATAAAAATAAAGTATAAAAATAAAGTAATAAGAGTGATAGCATCAATAGTGGAATAAGGGATATTAAGCATGAGATTTGGAGCCAGCGTGAGGGTACAGGTCTAGGTAAATATAATGGTTGAAATGGTGGGTAATGTAAACGGTTGGGAAAAGAAACTTAATGATTTATCCGAGATTAATAATGATATGCGTGATGAGATATCCGAGATTAATAAGTACATGCGTGAGATGAGAATAGAATTCTTCACTAATATATGTGATGAAATAATGAATAAAATGAATATAAAAGATGATTTCATCGCTGAGGCATGTGAGAAGATAAAGGAGAAGTAAAATAAGCGAGTACATTAAAAATAATAAATAAAATTAAAAACCTGAAATACCGCTCATTTTGACTTCTCATACATGGGACTCCGGTGATGCTGGGTGATACCTTTAGATTCTGGTGTTTTACTTGGACTCGGGCTTCTGTTGACTGCGCCTCCATGTTGATGGGTAAACCCCGCGGGGCATTATGACCCTGGTGGGTTTAGCGACAATACCCCTATTCATGCTTAGTATCTCCTCCGTTGACGCAGTGGCTTCGGCTAGGGCTATTAACTCACCCTTAAGCGTCATTAAGGCCACTAGCCGGTTCTTCATTACCCCCTCCTCAACCTTAGCTACGCCTGGGGCTGCTAGGGATGCGCCATGGGCTATTGCGTCCACTGCTGAGTCCCTTACGTAGATCCTGGGTAGGTGGATAATCATCTCCTCAACGGGCCTAATAACCCTCCTCAACAGTGTCTCGTCCCCGTAATCCCTCCACAGTACATATGCCTCCCTCAATGTCTCAAGGTTCACGGCATCCTCCTCCCTGAAGCACCCAACCCTAACCCTCCTAAGCTCTCTCATGCTGGCCCCAACCCCTAGTACCTCCCCTATGTCGTAGCACAGCTTCCTGATGTACGTGCCTGACTCAACCCTAGCCCTAAACAGCACGTACCTACCATCAAACTCGAGTATATCAAGGTCGTAAACCGTCTTAACCCTAATCCTCCTCTTAACGGCGCTCCTCAGGGGTGGGCGTTGGTAGATTCTCCCGGTGAACTCCTTGAAGACTGCCCTAACCCTATCCTGATCCACCTGGGAGTGGAGGAGCATGACACCTACGTACTCCTTCTCGGCGTTTGCTATACCCTGAAGCACCTTCGTTGATTCGCCTAGGGCTATGGGTAGCACCCCAGAAACCCCTGGGTCTAGGGTCCCTGAGTGTCCTGCCTTACCTATGTTGAGCAGTTTCTTAACCCATGAAACAACCTCACTGCTTGTGGGTCCCCTGGGCTTGTCGAGTATTATGAAGCCGAAGTTCACGTAATCCTTAATACTCCTCCTATATGGCTCAGTACCGTAGCGTGGGTCAGTGCCCTCATCCACCTTAACCCTAACTGCCCTATTACCACTGCAGTCAGCCTCAATTGGCATTTTCCCTAGTGGCTGTTTTTAATGAGGATTTTAACTATTAACATCCATCAGCCGTTACTTGGTTATGTTAATGGTTGGGACCATGAACAGCTTCGGTTGAACACCCTTCTTCATAACCTCAGTAAGCCCAGCCGCCTCAATTGCCTTAGCCACCTCCTCATCCGAGGCGCCCCTGTTTATCTCAACCTTATACTCCGTTGGTTCAAGGTGCTTTACATTGGCTCTCCTCCTCTTAACCCCAGTTATGCTCTTGGGCCCAGTCACTATTACGAACCTCTCGTCCACTATATCCACGACCACGCACATCTTCCCAGCCTCCCTGCCATTCAGCTTAACGCACACCCTACCAACATCGAAAACCTTAGGCATGACTAAGCCCCAGTGGCCAGACTTAAAATGCTTTATTGCATGGAAAACCACGCATCCTCATTGAATTTCTAAACCCTCCTTATGGCTGCTATGGCGCAGTGGACACCCCCATAACCCCCAACCAGCTCGCTGACATCTATGGTTATGAAGTCCACCCTCTCGTTAAGTACGTCTGGCCTGTAGGGGAATATGTGACCCTCGCTCCTCATCTTATCGTAACCGGCCCTTATGTAGTTCAACGTGGTCTGGCGCACCGAGTCCTCTGAGTTTTGGAGTCTCCTGATTATCTTCTTGATGTTGGCCTCAACATTAGGCACAATTATCCTCCTATCCCTCAGCGTGAGGAAGTTGGCGGCGAAGGCAGCTTGCTCAGCCATAGACAGCTTAATCACATTGAAGCCCTTTTGCCTAATGTAATCGAGGAGGTTTGACTCACCCACCTTCTCGAAGCCATCCTGGGCCTTGGCGTAGATTACAATGTGTGTATTTTGCATGAGCTCCTCATTCCCTATCACCAAGCCATCGCCGGCTACGTTGAAGTACGTGTCCAGGTGCATGACAAGCATGTTGTCGCCCCACGGGTGCTTGGGTAGCTTGGCCATTGCAACCTCATCATAGTCAAGCAGGCCGATGACTTGGTTAACCCCGTTAATGCTGCTTCGCCACCCATGGCCAATCACCGCGAAGTCACCCATTGGCATGAAGTCGCCACCCTCTAGGAAGCCTGGCTTAACAAGTCTATATATGACCGGTTCGTTTAGGGCCCTGAAGAAGAGCTCAGTGACGATGGTTTCAAGCCTCCTCTGGGGCATCCTCATCCTACCTATAACAACCCCAGCCTTAACAACAAGTTGCTGGTCCCTCGTATAGTACAGGTTGGCGAGGGGAGTCCTGTTGACCACCCTAGCCACCACCCCTGTCTTAGTCCTCCTAATGAGCACCAGCGGCCTAAGTATAAGTATGTTGAATAGGGTTTCAGGATCGTAGGTAGCCATGTTCCTAAGGAAGTCCGTGTACGCCTCCTCGCCCAGGTCACCCACGTACTTTATCATCGACTTAACCGTGGTCACCACCAACTCCCTGAACTCGCCACTGTGCCTCATCTTCTGTATGATAACGTTCTTAAGCCTATACACAGTGACCCCCTCGTTAACCAGCACGTGCTCCATGTTCTGGTGCTCGTAGAGTGCCTCATCCATGCTGAAGGCGCCTTCATAGAGGAATGCCTTGGGGTAAAGTAGGCCGTAAAACATCTCCACACCGGGCCTATGAACCATAGCCTCGCTTAAACCATCCCACTCACTCCTAACCAGCATTCAAGGCTTGTTGTACTGAAATAATTTAAATAGATTATACTTAACGGGCGTTGTTATGCCTAAGCCAGCTAATGGGACGGAGTACCTGAGGGGGTCCATGATTAGGGAGGTTAATGCGCTGGTGGATCAACTTGAGGGTAATGGCGTCGACGTGATTAAGATGCACATTGGGCAGCCAGGTGTCCCACCGTCAAGTGGCTTAATCGATGAGTTCACCAGGTTGCTCAGGGAAAGGGCCTTCGAGCTAAGCGCCTACTCCTCAACACCCGGTATCGCCGAGTTAAGGGAAGCCTTGGCTGAGGATTACAGTAGGTATTCGGGTGTTAAGGTTCAGCCATCTAACATATCCGTGACCACGGGATCCTCGGAGGCAATAATAACCCTAGCCATGTCCTTCATAAACCCCGGGGATAAGGTCGTCCTACTCAACCCAACCTACCTGCTCTACAAGCCCATAATGCAGTACTTCAATGCGAAGGTGGTTGAGGTTAAAGTGAGCATTGAGAATGACTTTAACCCAAGCCCCGAGGATTTGAAGAGAGTTGTCGATAAGGGCACCAAGATGATAATACTGGTTAACCCAGATAACCCAACAGGCTCAACGTTAAGCAGTGAGGTTGTTAAAACAGCCGTAGACTTGGCCGTCGACAATGATGCGCTGCTCGTGTATGACGAGGCCTATAGGCACCTCTACTACGAGGGTGAGCACACCTACGCCCTAAGGTACGACACTCATAACGTCGTGGCGTTGAACACCTTCTCAAAGGACCCTGCACTACCAGGCT
>JAPWUH010000097.1 GCA_028275645.1 Caldivirga sp. | reverse complement strand
AGGGCGGCCGAGTACCTAGCCTCAAACGTCACCAGTGAGGGTTTTACAACACCAACCGTTGGGCCCTGGGAGGAGCACTTGGGTGTGCACACGTACACAAACGCCTCAGTCTACGCAGCACTATCAGCCGCCTCATACCTGGCAAGTGAAATTGGCGATAGGGGTAAGGCGGTGGAGTGGGGTAAGTACGCATCGTTGGTTCGGGCTACGACGCTTAACAGCGCCTGGAATGGGAAGTTCTTCATTAAGATGATTAAACCCAGGGTTGAGATCCCAGACTCAAACACCCTAGGCCTACTCTTCCCCTTCGCCCTTGTTAAGGCTAGTGACGAGAGGATGAGGGCTAATGTGGAGTTCCTGGAGCACACCTTTAGGTATAGGGCAGGTGGCATAGGCAGGAACCCTGAGGATAAGTACTACGGTGGGAACCCCTGGATCATAACGACACTTTGGGTGGCGATATACCACAAGTTAAGCGGTAACGTTGATAGGGCTAGGGAGTTACTGAAGTGGACCCTGGATCACAGCACCAGCACCGGTATGCTACCTGAGCAGGTTGATAAGAACACAGGGAGGCCAATCTCAGCCATACCCCTGGCCTGGTCCCACGCAATGTACATAATGGCCGAGGTTATTGACAACAAGCTCTTTGAGACCATAACCCCACCCACCATTGAATAACACCTCCCAGAGTGTTAGAGGTGTGTAAAGCTTATTAGGAGTTTAGGGTGCTTGGTTTTAATGCAGGAATTATTAACCAAGGCTGCGGCAGAGAAGACCGTTAAACCGCTGGTTGACCTCAGTAGGTTCAGGATACCGAAGTCCTTCACCAGGATGATTAATGACCAGAACTTTCAACAGGTGTTTAAGAGGAGGTTTAACCTACCTGAACCATCCAGGGTAATTAAGGTGTCAACATCAGTTTGCCCAGTGTGCAACAGGACTATACCAATGGTTGTTTACGAGCATGATAACGTGATCTGGCTTAAGAAGACGTGCCCCGAGCACGGGCAATTCCTCGACATATACTGGGGTGACGCTGAACTGTATTACTACTTCCTCCAGTGGGATGACCCAAACTACATAGGTAAGGGCCTTGCCAACCCTAACACGGACCAAAGGTACTACAATGAGGTTGACGGTTGCCCCTTCGCCTGCGGCCTATGCCCAGCCCACAAGTCCAACACAGCCTTAGCCATAATAGACGTTACCAATAGGTGCAACATGAAGTGCCCCGTTTGCTTCGCCAACGCTGGTGTTGCCGGCTACGTCTATGAACCCTCGCTAGCCGACATTGAACGCATGATGAGGATACTGAGGAGCCAGAGGCCATGGGCACCCAATGCGCTTCAGCTAAGTGGAGGTGAACCAACCCTCAGGAATGACCTGCCTGAGATAATTAGAATGGCTAAGAAGCTCGGCTTTGACCACGTGGAGGTTAACACAAATGGCATAAGGATAGCCAACGACATAAACTACTATAAGGCGTTGCTCGACGCAGGGATGTCAACCTTATACCTCCAGTTCGACACAGTAGACCCGAACAATAAGGGTGTGTGGAGGCATAGGTTATATGACCCCAGGGCCTACGTGGAGTTGAGGAAGAGGGTTATTGAGAACGCCAGGAAGCTTGGCCACAGGTCAATAGTGCTCGTGGTCACCATGGCCAGGAACTACAATGATAAGGACATAGGCAAGATAATAGACTTCGCCGTGCAGAACAGGGACGTGGTTAGGTGGATCAACATACAGCCCGTGGCCTTCGCCGGTAGGGCTAAGGAGTATTCACCTGAGGAGCTTAGGCAGTACAGGATAACCATACCGGACGTTTTGATTGAAATCGAGAAGCAGACCAACGGTAAGATAAGTAGGTGGGATTGGAGGCCTGTCAACTGGCCTGTTGCCCTGGGTAAGCTTGTTGAGGTGTTGACTGGTTCACCTAAGCCACTCTTCACCAATAACCCGGTCTGCGGCGCCTCAACATTCATATACTACGACGAGGACGTGAAGGACATAGTACCCATAACGAAGCTCGTTGACGTTGATGGCTTTGAGGCTGAGATATGGAACATCTACAACGAGGCCGTTAAGGGCGGTATACACTCAACCATAAGCAAGGTTAAGGTGCTTAAGCTGCTTAGGTACGTGAAGCACAGGGTGGTTAGGAACCTACTTGAGGATGTCCTGCTTAAGAAGAGTTACGAGGCCCTGGGTAGGTTCATGTTTAACATCGTTGGGCTGGGGATAATGCACTTCATGGATACCATGAACTTCGACGTCCAGCGTGTACAGAGGTGCGACATACACTACGCAGTGCCTGATGGTAGGATAATACCCTTCTGCACCTTGAACAACTTCCATAGGGATAGGATTGAACACAACTTTAAGCTAGACGCTAAGGACTGGGTGAAGCTACACCCAGGTAAGTTCATAACAGGCTTCGCATAACCCATGTAAACTACCGCTTGTTTAAAGTTAATTTTTAATAACCACTACTCATCATCTACCTGTGGACTTCAAGATAATACTGTTGATTGGCCTAGCCCTTAACGTGATTGGGTACTCAGTCTCCATGCTAGGTTATACCATAGCCGGGTCAATAACCTACGGCGTAGGCTTAATAGCAGCCATTGTAGGGGTGGTTAAGGCACCCAGCGGTGAAGGCAAGAATGAGGGTAGTGTGCCCACTGAACCAAGTCCAAGTGATATTAAGGGTAGGGGGGTTAGGAGGCCGGGTGAGGAGTATTGACACTCATCATACCAGTCATCAGTGGTACTAAGGGTGGCACGGGTAAGACAACCATAGCGGTCAACATGTCGGTGTTAGCCGCCTATAGGCTAAGGTCCTCCTCACCATACCCAGTGGTTCTGCTTGACCTAGGGGTCGACAACGGCACGGCCTCTAAGGTGTTGCTGGGTTCGTTGACAAGGGTCAATTACACAATGTCGGATTACCTTACGGGTAGGGTGAATAACCCACTCTACACCCTTTACCTTAAGTCATGGCTGATAGGTGGTGATGAAATGAGGATAGTCTTCTCAGTCCCAGGTAACGTGGTTGAGGGCGTCCCACTGTTTAGGCTGAAGTATGCGCTAAGGACAGCCGTGGATTACCTAAAGCCAATAGTCGTGTTTATCGACACCCCATCACTGGGCTTCACTAGGCAATTCCTGGAGCCCATAGTCAGTGAGGCAACCCACGTAATGCCCGTGGCAACAGTGGACCACAGTTCAATTGAGTCCCTGGCCTCAGTGGTCAACTTCATAAGGGGTGTTAAGGGTGGTATCAACGTCCTACCACCCATATTAAACATGTTTGACCAAAGATACCCGGTGGATCCAACCACGGGTAAGGAATGGGTTAAGATAGTTGAGGAGTCCATAGGCGTTAAGCCATACACGGTGGCTTACGATAAGTTGATGTACATTGCCAGGCAGGCAATGGAGGTTGAGCTGCTTAAAATAGCCCCAAGCGAATCCCAGGCCATAATGGACATCGTCAGGTACTTCAACGAGGTCCTTTGGCCACTCATCAATAAGTAATTTAAGCTCAAATGCACGGGCGGCATTAATGATCTTACTAGCCCTGGTGCTAGCTGCATTGACGCAGCCGCAGTTAATTAACCTAACAGTATCCTCGTTTAACATTACTATCGGGTCTGGGACACCCATGTACGGTATTCTATTGAAGCCTAACTCAACCTACGTAACCATGGTTAATGGCCCAGGCCTACTCTACATCCTAGCCAACTCGTCAATTATGATTAAGGTTCAGGGCAAGGACCTGTTAATTAACGGCTACGCATTTGTGAACATTGGGGTTGGCGAACAGGAGGTGAGTATGATTAACAATCACAATTACTCGGCTTATGTATTCTACATGTATCAGCGTAACCAATCAGGCGGCATACCATACACCCATAACCCAATTGGCCTAGCCGACTACGGCATAGCCCTCTACTACGGTGAACCCCTACTAACCTACTCATACACCACCAATGAGGCGCTGGGGGTGGTTGCCATAAGGGGCCTTAGGGCCTTTGACCTGGGTAATGGGTGCGGCGTCAACGTTAGTGACGATTACGTTGACATCCAGCTTAACGCAATCATGAGGGCTGGTGGGGGCTATTACCTGCTCCAGGACGTGGCCATGTTGAACGGCACGGGGCTGACCATCATAGATAATGTGTGGAACATGACCTCACTAAACGCTACGTTAAGGGGCATCTACGGCCTTGGAACCACTGGTAGTTTTAACGGTGAGCAGTATTATGCATACAGCGAGTACGTGGGTCCCTTTAAACCACCCATCAACCTAACCCTAGCCATAGCCGTTAGTGGCCATGGGTCGGCGCACGTGGGGTTCGGCTATAGTGTGGGTAATGGGCCTATCTGGTTCGACAACGTAACTATTGCGGGCATTGGTGAACCCAGTATCATTGTTAATGGTTCAGGCTACGTTAAACTAGGCATACCAATTGACCTTGAGTTAGTCATAACAGGGCCTGTATGTGGGATAGTGACGTTGATTAAGAGCGCCAACGTGTCCTT
>JAPWUH010000096.1 GCA_028275645.1 Caldivirga sp. | reverse complement strand
TGAGGGACTTCCAGGTTGGGTCCCCGAAGTTCAGGAACCATTGATCCTTGATGACGGCCACTATGACCCTTGAACCACCCCTTGTGTATACCCTCCTGGGCTCAACCTCATACATCGTGTCCAGTAGCCCCCTACCCTTCAGGTCCTCTATGACCTTAACCCTAGCCTCATTAACCTTAACCCCACTATACGGCGTGTTCTCCGCCATAACACCATTGTAGAACTCCTCCTTGTACACGATACTTGTCGCCTCGTCGAGTTTCTCCCTATCCCCCTGCCCCTTAATCCCCAGCTTCTCGACGATGTCCTTGGCTGGGTATTTGCCGAAGCCTGGAAGCTTAATTATGCTTATGGGCTCAATACCCTTAACCAACTCCTCAATGCCGTAGCGCCTAAGCGTTTCGGTGTCACGCTTAAGGTCCATTAGGGCTGCGTAGTCGTATGGGGCGTGGGCTGGGACGCTGTAGACTACCCCAGTGGCCGTGTCCTCATCGACGAAGGTGGCTGGTAGGACTGGGAGTTTGGCCCCAATTGGACTCTCAACAACCTTACCCACCAGTTCACTGCCACTGAACTCCCTAAGCACCTTAACTTCCTTATCCTGGTACTGGAGCTTCCAGGCGGCAACCTTTGAGATAATCCACCTCTCCCCGTTGACTAGGGCCTCCACGTAGGTTGAGTTTGGGTTAACCCAGACGTTTGTTGCCCCATATATGGTCTCCGGTCTTAGAGTAGCGGCGACTAGGTATGAGTCGCCCAACCTGAACTTCAACAGGTTGAATTGGATTATGTCTATGTTCAACTCATCCCCACCCCTAATGTCATGTTCACCCACGGCCTGGTTTTCATCCGGCGCATACAGGACCTGGTGCTTACCCCTAACCAGGTACCCCTTGGATGCCAGTTTAACGTACTGCCAAATTATGAAGGAGCTGTAGTGGGGGTCACCGGTCGTGAAGATCCTCCTGAAGTCCATGGAGTAGCCCATGGCCTTGAAGTCCTCAATGTACCTGTCCTTGAAGAAGTTAACTATGTTCCAGGGGTCCTTGAAGCCGCTCACTATTTCACTAACCTTGACTGGGTCGTTTATGTAGAGCCCAACCTCCCTCCTAAGCCTACTCTCATACTCAGCATCACCCTTGCTTAACCTATCAGCAACAGCCTGTATCGGGGTCCCGGTTATGTGGAATGCTATTGGGAAGAGGACGTTATACCCCATCATCCTCTTGAACCTGGCAACAATGTCGCCTATGGTGAACGTCCTCCCATGCCCTATGTGGGGTGGGCCCTCGATGTAGGGGTAGGGAACCGTTATGAAGTACTTGGGCCTTGAGTTATCGGGGTTTGCGTTGAAGATGCCGTTCAGGTACCACTCCCTCTGCCACCTCTCAGCCACCTTAACCAACTCCCTCGCGAACTCATCCCTACTTGAGAAGAAACCGCATCAGCATTGAGCAGGTGTGGCATTATTTAAGCTTTACCAAGAGGAAGCCAACCCGATAATCATTAGCGGCATTTTTAAAATACCTACAGGGCCTTCAGGCGCATGGCTATTGAGGTTAAGAGGTGCAGCATTGACATAATTAACGTCGTTGAGGACCTTGAGAGGAGGATTTTCAGGCCCAGTGAAGTTTACACGAGGGGTTTCCTCGAGTGGCTGTGCGAGAACTGCTCCCAGTCATCCTACGTGGCGGTTAAGGATGGGGTTTACGTGGGTTACATAATAACGTGCATTGATAGGCCTGGGCAGGGCCACGTGGTCTCCGTGGGTGTCCTGCCTGAGTATAGGAGGATGGGGATAGGGACAATGCTCATGTGCTCGTCAATATGTAGGCTCAGGGGCATCGTGGAGTCGATAGTACTTGAGGTCAGGGTGTCAAACGAGGTCGCCATCAACCTGTACAGGAAGCTTGGTTTCAGGATACACCACAGGATACCTGGCTACTACAGTGATGGTGAGGACGCCTACTTCATGGTCCTTAATAATGGATATTTAAACCAAGCCTACTCAACATGTCGATGTAACCCTTAACCATGCCCACGGCGCTACCCTTAAGGCTGTTCAACTCCGCCTCAGCCTCATTAATGAGCCTCCTGCTTGGTATTGAGGCTAGCTTATCCTCGTCAATAACCTTAACGTTAAAGCCCCTGTCAACAACAACGTCAACCTCCAGGTCTAGGTAAATTACGCCATCCCAAGTAACCTCGATTGGCGTGTTTACGTTTATGTAGGCTCCCTTAAAGGTCCCATCGCTGGACGTGTATATGTGCGTTAGGTGCCTACTTCCTACCTCAATTACGCTGTAGGCAACGTCACCGTACTCCTTAGCAACATTTAACCCGTCCAGGACGCCACCGGGCTTCAAATCCCTCCTAATCACCAAGACGCCATTACTGTAGTTCACCTTCTCCCCTGGGCCTAGGTTAACGTGCTCCCCGTTAGTCTTCACGTGGTGTACGTTAACCATGGTTAAGTTGCCTATTGCGTAATTGGACAGGGCCCTACTCAACTCATCCCTCATACCCAAGACCCCAAGTAGGTACTCTGTGTAGTCAAGTATATCGGTGTTCCTCATGGTCACCTTGAGGGCGTGGTGCCCCTTAACAGTGGGCACGACACTGTTCCTAATGTCATCAAGCGCCCCCCTGGCGGCCGCATCGGGTATTATTGAGGTTATGCACTCACCCTCGAAGAGCACATCGTAGTCCCTGGCCTCGGCTATCTTAGCCCTGATAGAGTTGAGGAGTTCAATGGCCTCGTCTAGGACCTTGGCTGCGTCGTCTTCGCTTAGGTATTGGGCTGAGCTCCTCCACCTAACCCCCAACCCACCCAGTTGGTTAATCCTGCTTAGCCCAACCCTAACGAGCATCATCTTGGCGTCCGGGTCCTTAATGTGCCTACTTAACTTAACCGTTGGGCTATCTATAATCCTCAGGTAGCCCGTGGCCGGCATTATGTATGGGCTGGCCCTCAACTGACCGGTGACGTTAACCATGGTGACCGGTAGCTTATCACCAGGTCTAAAGTAGTTTGAACCCTCAAGCATAGCCTCAACCCCAGGTGCGACCTCAATCCTACCCCCATCCTTCACGACGCCCATGATTATGCTGTACAGTGGCACTGGGGGTTTAACCATGGCTACGTCGCCGATTCTACTCACTATTGATGAGACAACCTTATCCACGTCACCGCATTTACCTATTATGAATAACCCACCCGGTATATTCTCATCATCCTTAATCGTGACGTCTGGTGGCTCCGTGGAGTGGAGTATGTTGAACCTGCTGAGTATCGTATCGGTGGCCTGTACGATCTCATAACCATCCTCAAGCATGATCTTGGTCAGGGCCGTGGCGTAAATCCCCCTAACCCTCACCTTAGCCATCGGTGCTAAACCCGGTGGGGCTATTTAAACACTAATCTGAGTCAACAAACCCAAGGCAACCAATAAAATTGGGCACGGCGCCACGTAACGTTGAGTAAAAGGTATTTTAACGCCCGTGAGGTGTTAAAAACGGTAGATGAGGATTAACCCGGAGCTCTGCATTAGGTGCCGTGGGGAATATAATCTATGCGGCTTAGCCTACTGCCCAATCCTAGTTAACAGTAGGGTTGTTGCCGGTGTTAAGGGTGTTGAGGGTAGGAGCATTGTTGACGGTTCATCACCGCCGAGCGTAATGGTTGGTAGGGTAGGCTACCCTAAGGTTAGGGTTTACCCAGCCACACCACCAACCCACGGGGACACTGGTTGGCTTGAGGACCCTGGGGTATGGGTTAACATGAGGCTTGAGGATTTCCTGGCGGCTAGGCTAACCCTCGTAAGGGGCTCAACGAGCTTCAGGGTTAATGAGGCCAGGGATCCGCCGAGGCAGCTCCACGAGATACAAATCCTAGCCATCTCAGGAGGTCCCGTGGACACCGAGTTGAACCTGGCCAAGCCGATCAATGGGCCGGTGACCCTAAGCGAGCAGGAACCGCCCATGGGCCCCTCAGCCCCATTGAGGAGCCTCAGGCTCTCAACGACGCCACAGCCGGCTAGGGTTGTTGAGAAGGCCTACTCGGACACCGACATGAGGGCTAACGACGCCGTCTGGATGCTGTACAGGTCTGGGGTGGACGTTCACGTGGTCTCTAGGCTGCTCAGCGTGGGGGCTGTTGGTAGGGGTAGGTTCAGGAGGCTAGTGCCCACTAGGTGGTCGATAACGGCCGTTGATGAGGTGGTTTCAAGTAGGCTAATCGAGGAGGTTAAGGGGTATCCTGAGATCGATGAGTACAGGGTCTACGTTAGGAGGGTTATGGATAACCTGTTCATTGGCATACTGGCCCCGCACACGTGGCTCTATGAGTGGGGTGAGGCCTGGTGGCCCGGGAGCACGTGGAACGCCTGGGGTGGTGAACCGGTCGTTGAGGTGGATGCGGAGGGCTATAGGGGTAGGGACACGTACCCTGAGATAGGGGGCTGCTACTACGCCGCAAGGCTAGCCGCCGCCGAGGCCCTTCAGAGGATGCGTAGGCAGGCGGCCGTTATCCTGTGGAGGGAGATTTACCCAGGCTTCAACCTACCTGT
>JAPWUH010000095.1 GCA_028275645.1 Caldivirga sp. | reverse complement strand
TATGGGTGTAATCGGTAATAACACATCCTAGATTATATATGGTATGTAGGTACTACGGTTAACCTACATATTTAACATGTGCTTTTTCTGCATCCCCCGCACATCTTTAATTCCCCTTGTGAAATACACTACCTATGGAAAAATCAGTTAACATAATACTTATGAGTGATAGGGAACTTGATGAAATTTTAGCCGACCTAGCCTACATTAACAGGGCTATTAAGGGGGATAAGACACCCCCAGTCTACCGCAGGTTGAGGAAGCTCAAGAAGATGGGTATATTAACCGTGGATAAGGGTAGCATCAGGTTAACCACTAACCCACTGCTAGCCGCCTCATTTGAGGTTAAGGACTGCACTATATCGATTAAGGACTTCGCCCTGCTGCATCAAAATGGGGAACTCTACGTGGTATCGTCAATATGCAGCTCAATATGTGAAAGATGCCCCAGGCTTCAGGTCTGTTCACAAATATTGAGAAACGTATTCAATGAACTTGGTATATGCGTGGCGAGGGGGTTGACCCCTGTTGAGGTGGTTAGGTTCACCATTAATGAGTGTTTAAGCGGGTCAAGGCTAATTAAGCTAACCGTGAACTTAAGGCACCATAACCATAAACAGAGCGACGAGGGAAAATACATCATAGTGAATAATGGTAAAAACAAAAGTAACCATAAAGCACCATAATAGGTATAATGCATTCTAACCCAAGGCCATGCAGGGCTCTAGCAACTATTGTCAATGGAATTAAAGGATACTTAATGAAGGCCTTTTAGAATTTATAGTACTGTTTAAGTACCCCCACTATATCGGCCTTATTCATGAATGTGTTCACCGCGTTTACCGCAACTTTCCAGTACTCGTCACGGTTATTGTAATATAATTGAATTATCTGGTTGAGTTTGTACGAGAACTCGGCGTACTCCTTCTCATTAATATCATTGGCCCTCGGGTCACTACCAATGTCGATGAGGCACCTCTCGTCAATTCCAAACAACCAACCGTTCACGCCATCCATGATTAGCTCAGGTACGGCTCCATCTCTTGATGATAATGTTGGTGCACCGTTCATGGAGGTCTTCATGAATGATGTGCCGCTGGCCTCCCAACCTGGGAATGGTGTGAACAGCATTAGCCTAATCCTAGGCAGTACGAACTTAGCCACGCCCACATCGTAGTCAGGTATGTAAACGACGTTACTGTACTTATTGGCCAACTCCCTGAACCTCCTCATCATGGTTAACCCCCATTCATCATATGGATGGGGCTTACCCCCAAGCACGAAGACAACGCCATCCCTCTGAGGGTTCTCCTCAATGAACCTTGCCGCGAAGTCAGGTCTCTTATACCTGGTTAATCTCCTGATCCAGGCGATGGTTAATGAGTCCCCTATCCTCAAGCCAGGCTTGTACCTTGATAGGTATGATTCAAGCTCCTTAGCCATCTCCTGCTTAATACTAGCCAACTCCTCAACGGTTAACTTACCTTCATTGAACGCCTTAAGTATCCTACCATCAACCCACCTGGCTGAGTCAACCCCATTCGTTATTGCCCTAACCTTATGCATGTGGTGTGGTATGACCCTTGAAACCACGTCCCTCATCTTCCTCGATACCACAATAACCTCACCGCTCATGGAGAGGCCCAGCTCTGTCAGTATCACCGGATCCTCGAAGAACCTGTAGCCGAACTCCCTCCTAAACAACTCTGCTGGGAATGATGGGTGGCCCCATGGGCCAGGGGTGTGTATTATCATCCTGTACTTCTGGGGTGGTAGTGGGAGGACTAGGGGTAGCATTGCTGTGTAGGCCTCCTGAAGATCAATGATGTCGATGTTCCTTAAACCAACCCTAGCCCTAATGTACTCGGCGGCCCCCTTAGCAAGCAGTACGTACTTGTAGAACTTACTCTCAAGGTCATTCTCGATATATAGCCTATCCACCAGTTCATAGGCCCACCTCGGTGACTGAGGGCTTAGGAAAACTACCCTGGCGTTGTTGAGTCTGTACTCAAGAACCTTAACGTAAACCTCGGCATCCTTCATGACCACCCTTAGATACCCCGATGGAGTTAACTTATTCATGAATGACCTAGGTTGCCTCTGCGGCATCGGGATGGGGTTATTATCATTACTAAACACGTAATCAACGTAGCCGTTGTTGTAGAGTAGCGTTATTACAACGTAGGGCTTGTTTAACCTAGCCATGGCGTAAAACTTATCAGCCTCAAGTACACCTAACCCACCGGCGTAGGTGTATCCATCATCCAGCCCTATCTCCGGGGTTACACTTACTATGACCACACCTACATCAAGGGGTGTGGTTATTAAGTCTTTTTCTTAATGGATCTTACCTTTTTAACCGGTAATATAAACATATTATTTAATATTTAGCTTAGTGCCACTACTAATGGCGTAGACAACCAACCTACTACTACCCCTCGGCACCACAAGCCTACTAACCAAACCCCTCCTAACCAGTAGCCTAAGCGATGCCCTAACAGTCCTTTGAGGTATCAGCGTCTTCTCGATGATCTCCTTAGGTGTTAACGGGCCCTCATACTCAAGGACCTTGAGTATGAGCTTGGCGCTTGGGGGTAGATCACTAACCAGGGACTCAATAATCCTCCTGTAGCGGTCCAGTGCCGTTGCTGACGATAACCTAACAAGCTTGATGTCAGGCCCCTTAACTACAGTCACCTTGCTGGAGCCCACCCTCCTCCTCACCAGGCCGTCGGCGATAACCTCTATCCTACTCCTCGACAGCAGATCATTGATGACTATCCTTGATTCATCCGGGACTACAAGGGGGACCCTAGCTATGTTCGTTGAGTTAATGGGGACAATCTCAAAGGCCCTTAAACCCCCATACACCAGTACACCGCCGGCGCTTAAGGCATAGGCTGTTGAACCCATTGGGGTGGCTATTATTAGGCCGTCGGCGCTATCCCTCCAGACAAACTCGTTGTTAATCATGAGGGTGTACTCCATTAAAGTGGCGCTCCTTACTGGGGCGATAACAATGTCGTTAACGGCTATGAAGCCCTGGCCCGTGGTTAAGGTTGGTATGGACTCAAGCATGTAGTTACCCCTCCTTAGGCTAGTCATTAACTCATTGAAGCTTGCGACATCAACAGTGTTAAGGTAACCGGCACCGTAGCCAATGGTCACTATGGGTTTGTCTAAACCGGCTAACTTATGCAGTGCACTTAGGATGAACCTATCAGTGCCGAGGATGCCTATGAAGTCGTAACCTGACGCCGTAAACCCATTAACCGTTATTGGATAAACATCGATATCACTGAACTTACCTAACTCCTTAGGTAATACACCATCCTTAGTGAATATGGCAATCTTCATGATGGCTCAGGCTACAGGTGAAAGCCACTTTTATTAAGCTTTAAATATCAGGAACTACCCATTAACGCGGCTAATTGGTAATGGTGCTGCGTACCCACGGCAACCTAGACATGGACTTGATTAGGTTGATTAAGAGGCACTACATAGCTAACCCACTCACTTACGTTTACCTATTCTACGACTTAATGTACTACCCTGAGGTAACGGAATTCTACCTAAACATAAACGGCAGTGACATTACAGGCTTCGTGCTAATTTGGCACGCAGCATGGGGACCGAGGCGTGGGTGCTCGTCAGTGCACATATACGGTTCGGTGGATGGAGTCGAAGACTTGATACCCACTGATGAATGCCTGGAGGTGCATATGGTGGCTAGCAGTGAGGTTACGGATGCTGTAATCAAAAGGCTGGGTGAAATGGGTCCGGTTAAGCATAAACGCTTCTTAACGATGGCCTGCTGGGGCTCCGTATTCAGGGATTACAGGAACCCATTGATAGGGGTGAGGAGACTCGGCATTGATGACGCCGTTGACCTGGCTAGGGTTAAGGCCGAGCAGGGTACACCACTGAACCCAGGTGAGGTCATACTAAGGCTCGCATCACCCCACTGGCACTACTACGGCGCCTTTGTAAACGGTGAATTAGCCTCCATAGCCACCACGTACTTGAAGCTACCTGAGGTTTGGGTTATCGGGGACGTTTACACTAGGGCTAGGTATAGGGGCATTGGTGCAGGTAAGGCAGTTACCGCCGCCGTGACTAGGGACGCCTTAACCAGCGGTGCAATGGCCATGCTACACGTGGATGAGGATAATGAACCGGCCGTGAGGGTTTACAGGAGGATTGGGTACAGGGTTGTGCGGGTTGAGGACTGGCTGGCCTCCTCCCCGTTCTGAGGGGTGGGTGTTGCCTTAAAACGGGGAGGTTTCCTTGCCCAGTCTTCATTGGCTCCTCTGGCTGGGTTCATGGGACTCTAGGTACTCACCCCTATACTTACGGTAAAAAGCCTTTGAAGCCGTGTTGCACCCAGTACATTATTCACAATTGTTCACAACAGCATACGGCAACCTCACGAACAATGCTAAGATACACAACCCCAACGGAGTAAAGCAAACCACTAAGCACCTTAGCAACCCTCGCCCTTCTGGGGTGATGGTTTTTAAGATGGTGTTTTTCTTTACTTTTGTTGTTGTGTAGGGTTGTTGCTGTTGGGTTGGAACTTGACAAGCCAAGGGAGGTCAGCGTTCAAATCCCTCACTCACCGAGTCAGGTCTCTGGCACTCATCACGGTTCATGAATTTAAATGATCATGGTTGCTATTGAGGCCACCTGGGGCCACCTCTG
>JAPWUH010000094.1 GCA_028275645.1 Caldivirga sp. | reverse complement strand
CTCCGTTAACCGATGCGTTGAGTGCCCAATAGGCGACTACTGCTCCAGGTTCACGTCCTTCACCATAAGCCTAAGTTAACCCAGGCGCATTCACGGTGTCCACCATTCAAAGCCTATCAACTTAAGGCTGTTCATGTGCCTAACGGCGAGCACGAAGGTTTTCCTAACTGTGTGGCTCAGCCTAGCGGCCCTGGTCACGTCAAGCGCCGTTATGTTTCGCCCTGGGTCTATTAGGTGGACCAGCATGGGTGCGTGGTCAATGCCGGGCCCCTTCTCGTATACTGCATACAGCGACCCAAACTTCAAGCCGCTCCTAACCACGTAACCCCTATCCCTAAAGTACCTGTACAGCTCGTAGACCAACTCACCATGCTCATACCTCCTCTCAACCAGCTCCTTGAGGGTATCCTTAGTCACCGGTGACCCATTGTCATCGGTGACGGTAAGTAGCCCCAGTTCAATTAGGTAGAGGGCTTCAAGTGGGGATAGGTGTATGTGTGAGTTGAGCGAATTCACTTCCTCAACCTTAACCTTATCCTTACCTAGGAACTTCCCGAAGAACCCCAACTTATACAATGCCCTGGACTCCTCAATGCTGGGTATTATGACCTTGTCACCCTTAAGCACACCCCTAAACTTACTCACTAAGCTACCCTTAACGCCTTGAACCATACCTAACGCCTAGGTTATGTAACCAAGTTATTTAACCCTTTCCTTATTCCCCCAAGGTAAGCGTCACGACTCACCGTGGCATCACATGGTAACCTATGGGTTAAGTATTTTTAACCGTGGCATGAACCTGAGGGGTAATGTTTAGTGGGGAGGATCTTAAGGCAATTCTCAGGAACTACCCAACCGGGGTTACCGTGGTTACGACCGTCAATAAGGGGGAGTATTATGGCTTAACCGTCAACTCCTTCACCTCAGTATCGCTTAAACCACCCCTGGTTCTTGTTGCGATAGATAAGAGCCTGGCGTCACATAGGGCCATCAGTGAGTCGATGGTTTACGCCGTTAACATACTGCCCTACGACATGAAGGACGTGGCCATTAGGTTCGCCACTGCGCCGAGAGAGGAGAGGTTCAGGGGGTTGAGGCTTTTCACCGCTAAGACTGGTTCACCAATAATTGACGGTTCAATAGCCTACTTAGACTGCAGGGTGGTGGCTACCTACGATGCAGGTGACCATACGTTGTTCATAGGCCAGGTTGAGGATGGTAGGATCCTTAACGTTAAACCCCCATTAATATACCTAAACAGGAATTACTACACGCTTCAGGTTTAGGCATAATGCTTAATTAACTAGGCTTAACCCCTAGGTATGGAGGATTGGTTGAGAGGGCTTAGGTCAATAATGCTAAGTAGCCTTAACTACAACAGACTGCCGATACCCGTTGAGAGGGGTGTGTGCAGCGAGTGGGCTAGGGGGATGGGAATACCTGAGTCTGGTGACACGGTGATATACACCTCATGCCTATACCAACTCGTGCCCTACATAAACTCCTTCACAGGTCTAATGGAGAAGATCCCACCATCTGCATTAGGGCCATTGGTCAGTAGGTTAAGCCACCTGGTTACCAGCTTCGCCAGGGTTGCCTTGAAGCCGCCTAGGAGCGAGGTTGATAGGGTTAATGGCATAGTTAGGGCCATAGCGACCCTACTCATTAGGAATGGCGTCAAATTCGCCTACATGCCTGACGAGCCCTATTCAGGGGCCCTACTGTACGAGCTTGGGTTTGAGGACGACTTCAAGGAGTACTTCTCCTCAGTCGTCCTGAACTACTTCAGGTCTAGGGGCATTAAGAACGTGATAACAATAGACCCCCACACCCACCACATACTGACAGTGGTGGCGCCTAGGTTCTTCGGGGACTTGGGGTTAAGGGTCGTTAACTACATGGAGTTGATTAAAAGTGTGGATAGGGCTAGGGTAAGTAGGGTTGTTATTCACGATTCATGCCTCTACTCAAGGTACCTCGGCATGAGGGATGTGTACAGGGTGCTGCTTGAGAAGGCTGGGGTTGAGCACGTTGAGGACCCCTACGTAACCGGGGTCTCAACGTCGATGTGCTGCGGGGGACCCGTGGAGTCAATTAACCCATCCTTATCCAACAAGGTGGCTAGGTTGAGGATTGACGCCTTATCTAAGCTATCTAATAATGTGGTGGTGGCCTGCCCGATATGCTACGCTAACCTATCCAGGAACAGTGGGGGTAGGGTTAAGGTACTTGACTTGGCTGAGGTTTTAACAGGAGCCCAGTGACTAGGCCATACATCATTAACCCAGGGTGTGCAACGATGCCATCGAATTACGTCGACGGTTACCTAGTCCTCAATGATGCTTATGCCCATTGAGCGGGCATAGTTGATGAGCCTGTTGATGCTACTCCACGACTTGGCCTTAACAATGGCTACGTCACCGATCAACTCAACCCTAAACCCCAGTTCATGAACCTTACCCTCAATGAGCCTATACACACCAATACCCATGGCCGCTGCGAAATACCCATCAGGCCCCTTAACCCTACGCACGTTAATGGCGTCAAGCCTTAAGCCATGCCTCACTTAACCACCCCCATTTTAACGAGCTCCTCATTAACCTTCTTCATTATGCTTACCGCCTTATCCATTAGGTTAAGGTGCCTCGGCATTATTGCGAAGTTGTCGTCGCCAACGGCATACTCAACCGAGCATTCATTATCCTCGCAGAGTATGGATACGTAGACTGATAGGTCCTCGGCTAGCCTAACCAAAATAACCTTCTCTGACCCGTAGTCCTCAACCTCCACCTGCCCATAGTCCTTAAGCTCATTCATAAGCTTGTTGACTACGTCACTGATTTTAGCCTCCATTAGGTTAGTGACCTGGACCTAAGTTATTAAAGTTACTAAGCATTATTACCTGTCTTCGCTTCCTTTTAAACCGGGCTGATGAAGCCTCGGCATCACGGGTAACTTTAGGTAACCTTAAATTTGGCTTAATTAAACATTAACTGGTTATTAATGCCAGGTGCTGATGTTGAGGAGCTGAGCATTGTGCAACTGGATCCGGTGAGGGATGGTGAGGAGGTTATTGAGTTCTATAGGTCGCTTAGTAGGCAATCCATTAAGTCAAGGTTCATGTGCATGATGAGTGATGTGGAGGGTTGCGTTAGATCATTATTGGCATCAAGGCCTATAATATACGGTGTTAGGCGTGGCGGTGAGTTGATCGCTGTAGGCGAGGCCTACGGTAAGGGGGGTGTTTATGAAATAGCGCTTGTGGTTAAGGATAAGCACCAGGGTAGGGGTATTGGAAAGATGCTGGTTGGCTTCATGCTAAGTGACCTGTTTAACAATAGGGGTGCCACGAGGGTTTACGCATACATGAGCATCGATAACATTAGGATGGTTAGGATCTCCAGGTACTACGGGGGCAGGATCATGACTAATGGCGACACTTACAAGGTTGTGTTTGACCCAGTTAACCTGAAGCTAAGGCGAAATTAACCCACTGGGTTAAACTGGGAGAGCAACTCGGTTACCCTCCTCGACAGTTCCCTAAGTTCCCCCAGGGATGCACTACCCTTAACCTCAAGCCTAATGATTAGCCTTAGTTTACCCTCCCTAAATCTAACCGTTAAGTATGCCCTATCCCTAACCAAGTCAACCTCCATCAAAGAGGAAACCCCCCTCTTAACGTCACTGCCACCTAGCCTAACCTTAACATCAACCACGTCGCAGTTAAACGTAAGGCATGGCCCCTCCCTAATCCTCTTAATTAAACCAGCCACATCAATCAGCTCCTTAGCCATAGGGCACATTGGATACAGCCCTATTAAAAATTAAAATAACACAAGATATTAGTGTTTAGTGGGCGCCGCATAACTCATTCACATCAAGTATTGAGCAGTTAGGTAATTGAGTAAAGCTTATAACCCCATTAGCCCCTGAATGTGACCTAGGGCCGGTAGTCTAGCCTGGAAGGACGCCCGCCTTGCGATGCCTAGGCACAGGATCGCGGGAGATCCCGGGTTCAAATCCCGGCCGGTCCACCAGTAATCGTGCGTATTTAATACAGAAAACTGTGGTATTGGATTCCGCTTCAGGGTAATGGGATGGCTCAGGCAACTGTTTTGTTTAAGTAGTTTGGTGTGAAATTGCTAACAGCCTACTTAACTAAGTTTCAGTCCTATATCTGCTACATGAAGTATAACCAACGAGTTTATGCGAACGGACTTCGCGTGAAGTTAACCTGAAATTACGCGTTGAAAAGGTTAACGCCTTGAGGTGGCTGCCTGCGGTTATTTAATGCGTTAAGATTAAGATGTAGAATCCATTGTTAAGGAGTTTAAATTAACTTGACCTTAGAGGCGATTATCATTTTATCATTTACTTTTTATCATTTACTTTCAACTAGGATAACCAACTCTTCAATACTTTTAAAGTGCTTCAACACTATTTTAACCATGGTTGGATTCCCGGT
Source organism: Caldivirga sp. (assembly GCA_028275645.1). Lineage (GTDB taxonomy): Archaea > Thermoproteota > Thermoprotei > Thermoproteales > Thermocladiaceae > Caldivirga. The sequence continues at coordinate 318 of JAPWUH010000094.1, read as the reverse complement.
GGAGCTGCCCCCTGGCCCCTTTGAGGCCACTTGGGATTCCCTTAGGGGTTATAGGGTTGCTGGTTGGTTTAGGTATGCTAAGTTTGGGATATTTATACACTGGGGTGTTTACTCGGTCCCAGCCTGCTGCAATGAGTGGTACCCTAGGAACATGTATATTCAGGGTAGTAGGGAGTTTAAGCACCACATCGAGCATTACGGCCCCCATGACAAGTTCGGTTACAAGGACTTCATACCCATGTTCACGGCTGATAAGTGGGATCCCAATGAGTGGTGTAGCCTATTTAAGAGGGCTGGGGCCAAGTACGTTGTACCAGT
>JAPWUH010000093.1 GCA_028275645.1 Caldivirga sp. | reverse complement strand
ATTCTTAACGCCGCTTATCAACCTGCCCAACGCCTCCAGGTCAAGCTTATCTATTATTATCTCGTTAACCACCTCATCATCTAGTACAGTGCCGTTGTACACCCTAGCCAGCCTATCAATGTTCACGTCAACCCTACCCTTAGGTAAAATACCCATCCTCCTAGCCACCTGGATGAACCTATACCTGTACAGGTTACTGTTCTTCACAACGTTCCTAATAACCTCCCTAACAAGCCCCTCATCCTCCTGGAGGGCCCTCTTAATGACGTCTGGGTTTATTGGCCTAGGCGTCTTTACAATTACCCTGTACGGGTCCCTCACGTACGACGTGGACAATGCCAGCCTCGCCGTTAGGTAGCCTGTTAGGTATAGGCCAAGGGTCTCGTTACCCTTAGTCCCCAGGCAGGAGTGGATTACCATCAGGTTACTTGAGTACTCGACAAGAACCTCACCGGGGCCTGGGTAAACACCCCTGAGGTCCATTGCCAACTCTGAGGCGTCCTTAACCAGCTCCTCAACCCCCATTAACCTAACCCTATCGGCTCCGTTAACCATACCCCCACTTAGCAGTATCCTCCTTAACCTGCAGACCTCCTGGGCGACCTGGTATGAGACAGGTATCTCATCCCCAATCCACTCAGGCAACTCACCCTCCCCACCCCTCAACTCCTCCAGCATGACGACCCCCTCCTCGTTGTCTATGGAGAGGACCCTCCATAGCCTACCCGCCAGCACTATGGCTTTACCCTGCTCAAGGGTTAACGCGAAGTCCTCATCCAACTCCCCTATCGTTGACTTGTCAGTGTAGTTAACGGCCTTGAACCTCCTCTCGTCGGGTATCATCGAGACGTTTTGGAGGTAGTAGACCCTCAACCCCCTCCTACCCTTAATGATACCGTCACTGTGGCTTATCAGCCTCAGGTCCCTTGACGCGAACTCCACGAGCCTCATTAGGTCACTGATGCCTAGGTTTGAGTATGGGTGCGCCCTCCTGATGACCCTGTAGGCGTCCTCAACCGTGACTGAACCCCCGTGGTCGAGTATTATACCAGCCAGTTGATGCAGGAGGACGTCCATGGCGCCGGCGTGGTATGGGTAGTCGCCCTCAAGCTCACCCTCAACAGCCCTCCTGGCTAGGACAAGGGACTCCAGGTAGTCGTCCACCGTAGTGGCGAACACATGGCCCCTGGCCACACCACCCACCGTGTGGCCACTCCTGCCAACCCTTTGGATCAACCTGTCACTCTGCCTCGGGCTCATGTATTGAACCACGGCCTCAATACTGCCTATGTCTATGCCCAACTCTAGGCTTGAGGTGGAGACCACAGCCTTAACCTCACCACCCCTAAGACCCTCCTCAACAGCCTCCCTCCTCTCCCTGCTTAGGGAACCGTGGTAAACCTCAACCCTATCCACCACCTTCTTGAGTTCAGAGCCCAGCAGCTCAGCCATGTCCCTGGTGTTGGTGAAGACTAGGACTGAGCCACTGTAGCCATTAATTACCTTCCCTATCGCCTTAACTGAGTCCTCAACTTCAGTATCGGGCCCCAGGTAATGTATGGTGAGCTCCATTGTCCTGGAGACGTCGTTTACGTTAACCACCCTAACCCTCCTACCCACCCCACCCACCAGTGATGATGCAAGCTCCAGGTCACCCATGGTGGCTGATAGGGCTATCCTCTGGAACTCCCCAGCCAACTCAACGAGCCTCTCAAGCCCCACAGCCAGTTGAACACCCCTCTTACTGCCGAGGAGTTCATGAACCTCGTCGATTATGACCCAGCCAACCCCCTTAAGCCAATTCCTCATGATAGGCGATACCAGGAGTATTTGAAGGGTCTCGGGGGTCGTTATCAGTATCTGGGGTGGGTTCCTCCTCTGCCTATTCCTCTCACTGCTGGCCGTATCCCCATGCCTAACCGCCACAGTGAGGCCAAGGACCCTCCCTATCCTCCTCACCCTCTGCTCCAAATCCCTATTAAGCGACTTGGCTGGGGTTACGTAAAGAACCCTAATACCGTCCCTGTAACTGGAGTTGAGCATCATCGAAAGCACAGGCAGTAACGCTGCCTCAGTCTTACCTGTGCCGGTTGGGGATGATATGAGGACGTGCTCCCCAGTCAGCACCACGGGTATCGCCAATTCCTGCACCTTGGTTGGCTCCACGTAGCCAAGCGCCCTAACCGCCTCCTTAACCTTAGGATGCAGCAGGTCGAATGAATTAGGCACCATGGGGATTGTCCAACATCCCTTAAAAAACCTACCCCAGTCAACCAGCCGTGAGGGTTGAGTTCAAGGAGACTGAGTGGGGTAGGGTGGTGCTGGTTAACGGGGTTGAGGTGGGTAGGGTGGTTGGCAACGTCGTCTCCCTCGACATTTACTCGCCCCAATACCCCTGGGAGGGTGATAGGCTGGACTTAGGTTGGGCCGGCTCACTCATATACAGTAGGGTTAACCTAGGTGGGCACATCATGGAGTTGATTGGGCATGAGCACGATGGTGTTAGGGAATTGGTGAGCATTAGGATAATACTGAGTGGGGAAGTTCAGGAGGGTGATTTAGCATCAATGATAATAGACGTGGTGACCAGGTACATGGATAAGGAAATCCTAAACCTAATAGAGTCCAGGGGAACCGAGGCCGGTGAGCATTAAGGTGAACAATGCTGCTAAGTTTTATATACACTGGCCTAATCATGCGTTGGTGCTTTGGCTAGTCTTCACCACGGGTGCGTGCAACCTGAGGTGCAGCTACTGCGGCGGATCCTTTGACCCGAGGGTTGTCCCCTGGAGGATAAGCTACAACCCAGCCAGGCTTAAGGAGCTTATTGAGGGTGATCCTGAGGCGGTCGTAGTATTCTACGGTGGTGAGCCGCTGCTTAACCCAAGGTTCATAATGTGGATGATGGATAACGTTAAGGCCAGTAGGTGGGGCATTCAGACAAATGGCACGTTAACCGAGCTACTGCCGGCCAGTTACTGGAGGAGGATGGACACGGTGCTCCTGTCCATAGACGGCAGGAGGGAGGTCACCGATGCCCATAGGGGGGTTGGGGTTTACGATAGGGTTGTGAAGGCTTTGAGGAGGCTTAAGGCCATTGGCGTGAAGAGGGTCATAGCCAGGATGACCGTCACAAGCCTCACCGACATATACCTAGACGTAACCCACTTACTTGAGTTAGGCTTCGACCTAGTTCACTGGCAACTGGACGTCATATGGGATGGTAAGTGGGACCTGTTGGGGTGGGCCAGGTTAAATTACCTGCCAGGCATTAGGAGGCTCACCCAACTATTCGTTAGTAGGCTGAGGGAGGGGGTTGTGCTTGGTATCGTGCCCATACTGGGTGTATTATCGGCCTACCTGCATAAGCCCTACATTGGGCCACCCTGTGGGGCTGGCTACAGGTCAGTGGCGGTCTCCACGGATGGTAGGGTTTTGGCATGCCCAATAGCCGTTAGGGAGGATTGGGCAAACCTAGGTAACGTTAACCTAGGCTTCAAGGTTATGAACATCGAGGATCACTTACCTGAAATGTGCAGGAACTGTGAGTATAGGCGGTACTGCGGGGGTAGGTGCCTATACGCCATTAAGGAGGGTGAGAGGTACTGGGGTGCCGATGGCGTTAAGGCGGTTGACTACGTGACCAGGGAAACCATAAGGATAATACTTGAGGCTGGGCCTGAGGTTAAGGAGCTTGTGGATAGGGGTGTTGTTAAGGCCGGTGATCTCTATTACGACCCAATCCTAGACTCAACCGAGGTTATACCATAAAGCTTAATACTGGGCACATACATGCAGTTTATGATAAGTCAATTAAGGGGTAGGAGCCTACTAACCTGGCTAGACTACACACCGCAGGAAGTCACCTTCCTGCTCAACCTCTCCAGGGACATGAAGGAGAGGTACTACCTCGGTGAGAGGGTGGTTAACGTACACCAGGGTAAGACACTCCTACTCATCTTCGAGAAGCCCAGCACCAGGACTAGGATTAGCCTTGAGGTCGCTGCATGGCAACTGGGCATGAAGACCATTTACACCAACCCCCAGGAGCTTCAACTGGGTAGGGGCGAGACCATTGAGGACACCGCGAGGGTTGTCTCAAGGATGGTTGATGGGGTTGCGGCGAGGGTGTTCAGCCACACCACCATACTCAAATTCGCCCAACACTCCCAGGTACCCGTCATAAACGCCCTAAGCGATGAATGCCACCCAACGCAGGCCCTAGCCGACGCATTGACGCTTTGGGAGGTTAAGGGTAGGGTTAATGGGGTTAAGGTTGCCTTCGTCGGTGATGGAAACAACAACGTGGCCCACAGCCTAATTGCAATAGGGGCTAGGCTTGGGTGGGACATCAGGATAGTGGCGCCTAGGGGCTACTGGCCGAGCAGGAGGTACGTGGAGGACGCTGAGGATGTTGGTAGGAGGACTGGGGCCGCGTTGACCGTGACGGATTCGATAGAGGAGGGGGTTAAGGGCGTTGATGCAGTCTACACCGACGTGTGGGTTTCAATGGGCATGGAGAAGGAGGCTGAGGAGAGGATGAGGGTCTTTAAGCCCTACCAGGTTAACCAAAGTCTAATGAACATGGCAGGCGGGGAGGCCGTGTTCATGCACTGCCTACCTGCCCACAGGGGCCTTGAGGTCACTGATGACGTAATAGACTCACCTAGGAGTGTTGTTTGGCAGCAGGCTGAGAATAGGCTACACACGGCTAAGGCGATACTGGCAGCCTTAATAAGGTGAACCCTTTTGAAGGGGGTAGGATTCCCGTTTAAACTTTAAAGAAACTATATCAATTTA
>JAPWUH010000092.1 GCA_028275645.1 Caldivirga sp. | reverse complement strand
TTATCCTCATAAAAAATTTTAGCATAAAAATACAACTTTTTTAAAGACTTCTAAGCAATATTTTATTTATAAAAAGATGTGCTTAACCATATCAAAATTTATATCAAAATTATGACCACTCCAAAAAACTATGATGAATAACCTAACTATAAGGCTGGAATCTAGAATGAATTTTAGAAGAATGAGGTTATTGGTACCGATCCATCACCCTTCTTACGTCTCCCACGCCCCTTACCTTCACTAGGCTTCTCTTCAGTAATTGACTTAGCGCCTGGCCTAGCCTCTCTCTCCGCACCTTTAACTCTCCTCTCCATCATCTCCCAGGCCTGTTTCCACAACTCATCCGCATCAACATCAATACCTAGTATTTCAGCAATCACTTCATCAATCTTTTTGAAGATAGGTCTTAACTGCCTGAAGATCTCAAGCTTAGAGCCACCAACCTTACCTTCTTCATCTCCCTCACCTTCGTCAGGTAGATCATTAGTAATCGGCTTAAGACCTATAAGTTCTCTAGCCTTGACCTCAAGCTCATCAAAGAGTCTGGCCAACTCATTAACTTTACTTTTATCTATAGCCTTAACATTGAGTACCGGCATCCTCTCAGCAATATTAACCTCAAGGGCTAAAATTCCACCACCAGTCCTCCTGCCATTTTGCTCAAGCCACAGCCAGTTGAATGTTGAATTCAAGTAAGCTAATAATGCCTTAACCTCAGCCTCATCAAGCTCCACATTATTGTTAATCTCACCAATAATATTCCTATACTCGCCTGGATCGAAAATCCAATTGCCAACCTTAACTCTCACTTTAGGTATGAACGTTATTATGGCATGATAAGTAGCTAATGGCATTTTGACTAAGAAGAACTGCGGATGATATCCAGCTTGGTATATTGCCATTAATAATGTCGGTACATAGCCACCCAAGTCATACCAACCATAGAACCATCTACGCGCCTTCCCTTCCTCCCTAGCTCTGCATGCAACTGCTTCACTGCACCTCCTACCACCACCCCTAGTACCTCTAATCCTAGTTTTACATTCATCTGACTCACCCCACCTAACGTACTCAGCAATCTCACTCGGCAATTCACGCCTGGGCTTATGGCAGATGAAGAGATAAACATCCTTACCTCCCTTTCTCAACTCTTCCCAATCATCTCTAGCAAAAACAAAGGTCTTGACCCACTGAGACCTTGTGATCGCTGGAACTAGATAATCCATGATCTTACTCCTGAATTGTTTATTCACCTTCTGCCACTCATCAATTTTCCCCTCACTGAAGTAGAAGAAATCCTTAGCACCTAAATTACGAACACCATGAATAATACCCCAACTAGTCAAACATAGATATAATGCATTTCCATAAGATGGTCTAAATAACCTACCTACTCTAATAATTAACTTACTTTCGTTAGCTAACTCCTCAAGCTTATTAGTAACATCACTATCACTAAAGAATAGCCCAATCCACTTCCTATCCCTAGGTATTCGCCCTTGCTCAATGAAACGGTACCAAATACCAAGTTTATCACACTCCCTCAACTTATCCTCCTTAAATTCGTAGGTACCCTCGTCAATAGCTTTCATAAGACAGTCAAAAATATCCTCAAGCCTCTTTTCAACATCAGTATTACTTAACTTACCATCAATTGGTGGTACCCTAACTAATAGTACTTTATTCTGAGCCCTCTCAGCTTCATTGCTTGATTTTTCAGCTAGTATAATCAATGTACTTATTAATGCTGTGAATAATCTATATGATATATCAATCAAAGCCTTGATTTTGTAATTATCTAGGAGGAATTTTCCAAACTCAACACCGTAATCTGTTTGCATCCACATATTGCTTATAATCATCCCTAACCTACCACCTTCATTGAGAAACCTAGTAGCATGCATAATCCAGTATATGTAGATGCCTGGCTCCCTACCACGATTAGGATCAGGCCTAAGGTTATATGCAGAGAACTGCGGTAATAAACTCTGTAATATCATTCCCTGAGTTTTGTCGGGTATTTCCACCCATCTAGTATATGGTGGATTTCCAACTACTGCATCGAAAGTTTTCGGAATAGGTATGGATCTAGGTTTTGCTCCCCTAACGGTTACTGTTGTGTAAGGAGCTAGTACCTGCTGTCCAGGTAATATTGTAAAGAAGTCCTGGTGTACAAGGTTCATATTGGAGCTTGGGTTCCTGGCATTCCTCATCGCCAGGTTCATGGCTGTTAATTGTAGTGGGAATGGATTGATGTCTATGCCATATAATTGGTTTAGAATCGCTTCATGCACTTCCTCCCTTGGCCTAACCTCCAGTATAGTCTTGCCAGTCTTTAACTCATATAACCTTGAGTAGGCTTCGATGAGGAATGTGCCTGAGCCACACCCTGGATCTAAGACATTATCTTCGCGATTCCTCACACTCCACTTCATTATCAGCTTAGCTACTGCTGGTGGTGTGTAGAATTGACCAAGTCTATGCCTCTCCTCGGCAGGAATTAATTGTTCATAGATGTATCCAATTATGTCACCAATCCTCCCCGCACCAACTTCATCAATTAGGTTTATTAAGTCATCAATAACTCTACAAACCTCAGGATCATCAGGCAGCCTCAACTCGTCGAAAAGTCCAGTGTTGAATATGGGCTCAAAATCCTTGGTAACGCTAACAACCCTACTGAAGTAATTATTCTTTAAAACCTCCAGGTATTTACCCGTTGAGTAACCGACGCTCCTACAGAGAGGTTTTAATAGGTCTAAGCCTCTGTAGTGGTTCTCAAGGACCTTATAAAATATTATCTTGTTCATAAGGACATAAAGCATCATCCTAGCCAATTCATCAACCTTCTCGAGATTCTGACCAACAATATCCACCAACCCATTCTTATAACCGTAATCCCTAGCTAACTTATCTAGTAGGCTCCAGTACTTGGAGTCTCGGGCAAGCTCTTTTTTTAGGTAGTCACCAACGCCGTATATGTCCAGTAACGCCTCTATGAAGCCTAGCCTCAACTGTTCAATGAACCAGTTACCTAAGTTAACCCTAAGCTTGTTGATGGCCGCTGTATTTCTCCATAAGTTTGCGACATTATCAATCATCTCCTCAACATCAGATTCCGTGAGTCTATAGTACCTAAAACTGTACTTATCCAACAGTTCTTTGTACTTTCCTGGCTTTATAACATCCTCATACCTTCCATCCCTACACGCATCAGTGTCAATAAATGCGCTTGGATCCTCTATTGGTGAGAACACGAATATCCTATCACTGTTAGCTGTGGCGAAAAATGGAGTTTTATCAAGCCCAAATGCCTGTTTAACCAGTGCAGCATAGCACAATACCTGTCCAATTACAGCTCTGCTTATTGGTGTTATCCTGGGATTAATCCTATACGTACCCCTTTCAACATACTTTCTCTTAGTCTCAATAATAAGTATTGGGATTCGCCCATTCTTAACCAGCACTACTATATCAGCCCTCTTGTTGTCAATAGGGTACTCACGTTCAACAGTTAACTCAGTACCACCCACCTTAAACCTATTAATAAAGTTATAGATAATTGTGAATAACCTATCCTGAACAGCAACCTCACGTATAGATTCCATTATAATAATTGCTGTATGAATAATTTAAATATTAGTCACTTAACCTAAAATGTGTGAATGATAGTGCCAGAAGTTAATTTTGCCCTAAGTGTGGATCTATTCTCAAGTTCACTAGGACTGGGGCTGGATTATTCTTCAAGTGCCATAAGTGTGGTTATGAGGATTTATTACCAACCCAGGTAATCATTGAGCATGATGGAAGGTCGCTTAAGCAGGTTGTTAAAATGGGAAAACACGCTGCTTGTCTTTGAGACACATGGCTTAAAATCCATAATCACACATAATCACACTCACCACAAAAATCCCTATGGCGGATGCATGAACTATACCAATATCAAATTTAGGATTATTCTTTATGGTTAATGGATAATTATTTAAAAATTTTAATTGAGACTTTTTGTATTTACTTAGATAAAAGTTTTTCTATTAATAAGCCTTTCTTATTTTCTAGTTTAATAAGTTGCAATTTCTACTTTTTTGATTTTTCTAAAAATCTTTTCATTTTCCATAAAATTTCCTAAAAAATCTTTATTAAAGAAAAAGCTAGAAAATTACATCCTCACCTGGAATTCTTGGGAATAATTGAACATCTCTTATATGTCTCTTTCCTGTTAAGAATCTTAATAATCTTTCAACGCCAATTCCTCCTCCAGCACTTGGTTTTAACAATCCCATTTTGGCAACTTCTAAATAATTTTTATATGATGAATAATCTCTACCTTCTTTTTCCAATTCTTTCATTCTTTTTAAGATTCTCTCATATTTATATTCTCTTTCTCCTCCAGATAAAACTTCTCCATATCCTTCTGGCAAAATCAAATCATAGTTTAAGAAATGACCTGGGTGTTCTTCATCTTCTTTATCATAGAATTCTCTTTTTATATCAATAATCCAGAATGGATCCTTTTCTTTTTCACTTAAAGCATCATCACTACCATATTTTTCTAAAACTTCTGAATATCTATAAACTTTGAATGGTTTTGAAGGAACTCTTAATTCTCTACCTAAAAGATCTAATTCTTCTTTACATTCTTCTTTAACTTTTTTGATTACATGAATTACTAAATCTTCTACTAAATCCATTACATCTTTCATCTTTGCATATGCCATTTCAAAGTCCATCTGTGTAAATTCAAAAGCATGCTTTCCTGTTTTACCTCTTTCACTTTTTTCTAATCTAACGTTTGGTGAGAATATAAATATTTTATCTGCTGCTATA
>JAPWUH010000091.1 GCA_028275645.1 Caldivirga sp. | reverse complement strand
GGTGGGTGGCGTCACTGGGCCATTCGGCTCATTCCAATCCGTGACAGGTATAGTAATGGTTAATTACAATGGCGCAGTCTTAGCATCACCATCACCATTAACGCCAGATGGGTCGAGTTTCTACGTGACTCAAGGTTAATTACTAGACTTCGCTCCTAATTAAAAATCACAGTGATTATTCATCGCCGTGAACCATACCTATGCCTATACCTATGTCTTTGCGGTATTGATAACGGCGTTACTAGTAGGTTTGATGCAGCATCACTATCAAGGACGATGGGCCTTCCATCCCAAGTCTCCACTACGGCTGGCCCATTAGGTGTACTAAAGAGGATCCTTATTAACGAACCCTCCATTATACCAAGATCCCTCAACCTACCTATCAGTAGCCTGCTAACCCTAGCCACGGATCCGCTTGGTAATTCATTAACCCTAACATCCCCAACCTGGTTCATCTAAGCCACCAGTAGTGCTATGGCATAGACTATGTACGATAAGGCTAATGCTAATAACAGCTGAGCTGCTGTATTAATCAATGCTAACTTTACTCCAACTATCCTAGTCTCGGTAACTAATGTGGCTATGCACGGTGAGTAGAATGTGATGAAGGTTATTAAGGCTAGGGCTGATGGCAGTTGCAATGCACTATGTAAGACATTAATAACCCCCTCCTCACTTGTCCCATACAATACAGCCATGGAGCTTAATATCACCTCCTTAAACACGTAACCATACATTAGTGACGCTGATAGCTGCCAAGGTATATTAAGCGGTTTAAATATTGGTGAAATTAAATCACCTATTAGGCTAAACCAGGTTGAACGTATTAATGTTGGGTTGGTTAATGCCTCAGGGCCTATTAATCCACTTGGGCCACTTATTGAAAGTACCCACATAAGTGCTGAGAATGCTACTATAAGTATTCCAGCCCTTACTAAGAATTCATACGTGTAATGCCACACCTTCTTAACGAAAAATCTATTAATCGGTATTATTAACTGTGGTAATTCATAGGCATAAGGTACTCTCGCAGTTAACTTGACCCTGATGTGCATTAGTAATGGTAGCAGTAGCCTTGACATGACCATAACACCAATTAGTGATGTTACAAAGGGCAGTATCATTACCATCCCAGTTAATTGTGAAGGTAATATCACCGCCGCTATTAGTGAGATTACCAGTAACCTAGCCATGCAGGGAATGTAGGGTATCATTAATGCTGTTATTAATCTGTCAGTTGAACTCGGTATCGCCACTGTTGATGATGCAGCAGGCACATTACAGCCTACGCCAGCGATCAGGTATATCAATCCTCTTGATGGTAATCCAATCCTCCTTAACCACCTCTCCAATGGAAATGTTAACCTAATTATGAGCCCCGAATCCTCTATAAACGCTATTATTAGTGCAACGCCAAAGACATATGGTATGAATGATAAGACTATTGATGTGGAATTCCAGACAGCATCCATTATAAAAGATCGAATCAGAGGGTTACCTACATTTACCATTAACTCACCAATAGGTATCATTGATAATAACTCTGATACGTAATTCACCAACGGATTCAAGACCAGGAATATAACCTCAGCTAGTGTGAAGAGTATGGCAAGTGATGCAAATATACCCACCCTAGGGTTTAGGAGTATGTAGTCAAGCTTACTTAAATTCACCTGAATCCCCCTTGCCACTACATCTTTGGTTATTGAACTAGCGAAATCCCACCTTTTCCTAGCTACAAATACGTCAATTTGCCCGATTTCCTCAATAGCCTTAGATACAATATCATTAGCCTTCAACCTTTCCTCCTTGAGCAAGTCATTACCCCTCAACACCTCGATGGCTAATCCCCTAGGCGCATTAAGTCTCGCCGAGACAGCATCTATGTACTTCTCAAGTGGTCCATAATCAATGACCTTAGTATTAACTACTATTGAGGATTGGGTGATTTCAACAATCAGTTTTCTCAACTCATCCATACCTACACCTGAAGCCGCAACAGAGGGTATAATGGGTATGCCCAGTCTCCTCCTCATAGCCTCAACATTAATGTTTATACCCTGTTTCCTAGCCAAGTCCATCATGTTGAGCACGAGGATTAATGGTTTTCCTAACTCAAGTAACTGAACTAGCAAGTATATTGTCTGCGCAAGGCTTAAAGCCGAACCAACAACTATAAAGCCATCATAATTACCTCTTAAAATTTCCCTAGTCGCAACCTCTTCATCAGGCATCTCACTACTTAAACCATATATTCCTGGTAAATCAACAAGTTGAATCCTCAGATTTCTAATTGCTAAATTAACCGTGTTAATACTTACAGTGGTGCCCGGATAATTGGCAGTCCTAATGAATAAGCCGCTTAAATTACTTACAATGGTTGATTTACCACTATTGGGTAATCCCACGATACCTATTTTTATCCGCCTAACAGATTTATCATCCATAATTACTTAATTGAGCATAAGTGCTTACTTATAAAGTTTACTGCATCAAATTCTTCATGTGGAGTAAGATTTAAAAATATCATTCGGGTAACCCTAATTGTGAAGGACAAGTTTAGTTTCATAATGGGGAAGGAGTGGGCAATTGCCTTAGTGGTGGCATCAGCATTAATAGTTGCAATACTCTCACTACCTAACATACTTGAACCTGTGGCTAAGTCAATGGTTAAATCCGCAGGCCCATACTGGTTACTGGCAGTGCTCGCAGTTGGGGTTATTCATGGTTTAAAACCTGACGAACACACCTGGCCAATAACAGTATCCTACGGCTTAATGCAAAGGAACGTAAGAGGAGTTGTGGCATCTACATCAGTCTTCGCAGGGGCATTAACACTAGTTTGGACGATAATGAGTGCATTAGTTGGCCAATTAATGAACCTACTCAACATCAATGCCCTGGAACCCTACGTTGACTTAATAGTTGGCCTAACAATGGTGAGTGTGGCCGCTTACCTGGTCTTCGGGAACTATGAGGAGCATGATGATGTTAAGACCGCCGACTATAAGTTAGTATGGGTTCATGGGTTAGCAGCGGCCTTCGGGGGAGACTTCTTCATAGTACTCATATTGACGGTAGCCATCGCACCAGCAATAACCACAGGCATTTCATTCATGGTGGGCCTAATGTTTGGCCTAGGTTCACTCGCTGCGCAGATGCTGGTGGTGCTGTTGATATATAAGGGTGTTATACGTGGTGTAAGGGATTGGAGTATTATGGCTAAGGCTGGTAGAATTGCACTGGGAATACTGGGCATATTCATGATTACACTGGGTTTATTGGCCATGTACTGCGGATGCGTATGACCGATTAAAGTCAAGCATAATTACTTTCTACTCCTTCGGCTGCTCCTCTTCCTCCTAGACTTACGCCTCTTAGCCCTTTTACGCTTCTTAACCTCACCTGCGGGTGCCTTATACTTAGCCACCTCCTCCCAGTTTATTGAGTTTAGCTTGGCGATAACCTCGTCTGCTAGTTTATCCGCCTGATCACCTAGTTCACTCCTATTCACAGTAATCACCACACTCACAGAATCATTGACCAAGTCACCCTCAATACCCATAACCCCCCTAAGGTACTGCAGCAGCTTATCAACAGATATGCCCTGGGGTGGCTTAACAACCACCCTAACAACCTCACCATCAACCTCCTTGGTCACCGAGCTCATTTAAGCCACTTACTGAGTTAGGTTTATAACGCTTAACCTTGCTGATTAAATGTGGCTAAGGGTAAGAGGAGGGGTAAGGAGGATGAGGGTGTTAAGTCGCTGTCAATCACATCATTCCTACAGCCCGAGGGGACTGGGGTTAGTGAAGCTAAGCCACAGGTAAAGGCCAGTGGGGTAGTTAATGAGGGTGGTGCAGTTGAAAGGGAGCTTAATGCCCAATTAACAGGCATTGATAATGAGGTTTACCTATTCATAAAGTCGAGGGGGACTGTCTCAAGGAAGGAGCTTGAGGATTGGGGTAAAATGAGGGGCTTAACATCGGCTCAACTCTTCGGTGCGATATACAGGTTGAGCAAGATGGGCAAGATAACGAGGAGAATCATTAACGACCAGTTATCGTACGTAGTCCACTAGCCCTTACCCAGCTGCTCAATGGAACGCACCCTCTCGTAAACCGGGCAGCCACGCCCCTGGTTCATGCAGAATTGCATGTACCTCTGCTTACTTTGAGCCCAATGCTCAGGGGGCATTAGGACACACCTCTCACCATCAGCAGTCCTTTGAAGGAAGATGCACCTACCACCCTGCATTAACCAACCCCCAGCATTAATGCTTAAATATGTTAAACGTAATTAATAGCCACCATAAACGTTAAATAAGGTGGAGCAGAGGATAAAGCATGAGCGTAGAATCATCGTTTTCCTCTAAGGCACCGTGGGTTACCAGACTTGGCGGTGTCGCCTCTGAGCACATCACTGCTAGTAGGCTTGGCGTCGAGGTAATTAGGATGGGTGGTAATGCCGTAGATGCGGCAGTGGTCACATCACTAACCCTAGCCGTAACGCAACCGCACCTAGGTGGCTTGGGGTCAGACCTGGTGGCTTTAATATACACGGCCAGTGATGGAAAGGTCCACTTCCTAAACGCCACCGGGTGGGCTCCAGCTAAGATGAGTAGGAGTCTACTTGAACGCCTGGGTAAAGTACCCTTAAGGGGTCCATTATCAATCGTAGTCCCCGGCATGTTAGCAGGCCTATACTCCATGTGGCGTAGGTTCGGTGAACTGGAGTGGAGGCGTCTCATCAGCATTGTGATTGACGGTGTTAGTGGTGGTTTCCCAATAGGCCCAAGCCTAGTTAGGGCCATTGGCAACGTGCTTAACGACGCTGATGACGCCTTCAAGTCAACAT
>JAPWUH010000090.1 GCA_028275645.1 Caldivirga sp. | reverse complement strand
GATTTAAGCAATTCAAGGTTAATGATAGTTGGCCTGGCTCCGGCAGCCCATGGCGGTAATAGGACTGGGAGGATGTTTACCGGTGATTCAAGCGCCCAATTCCTCTTCAAGGCGCTTCACCAGTGCGGTTTATCTAACAACCCATATAGTATTAATAGGGCTGATGGGACCATTGTTAAGTGCGTTTACATAACCTCTGTAGTTAAGTGCGCACCACCTGGCAATAAACCCACAACCATTGAGTTAAGGAACTGTGTCTCTAACTGGTTTGTGAGGGAAATGGAACTAGTTAGGCCTAGGGTCATTGTAACCCTTGGTGCCGTGGCGTGGAGTGGTGTCCTAATGGCCCTTGGTTTAAAGGCCCCCTTTAAACACGGCAAAATCCTTAGGCTGAATGGTTTAACGATATACGCCAGCTACCACCCAAGTCCGAGAAACACAAACACAGGTAGGTTAAGTCTCAACGACCTGGTTAACATACTTTGCGCAGTCTCTAGGGAGGCTGGTTGCTTTAATCCTCAACCTCAAGGAGCCCCTCAGGGGTTACGTTGACCCTGTAGGTCTTTAGTGGAGCCTTAACCTGCATGTACTCGCACGGCGCGTCAGGCCTAACAGAGGGCTTCTCAATCATCTCACCAGTCCTCACGTCGTACTTAGCCAGGTGGGCTGGGCAAGTGGCCACGTAACCATTAACGTCGGTTAATAGGGCGCAACCCATGTGTGCGCAGACCGCGTCCATGCCGTAGAACCTATCCCCATACTTAACTATCAGGATGGGTTTATTGTTAACCCAGGCTATGATTGAATTCCTCCTCTCAAACACCTTAACCAGTATATTAACCCTGAAACCCATGAAACCTGGCCAAAACACACCACTTATAAGAGCTACCTAGTGATCCGTTTCCTACACTTAGTCTCAGTTCTTTTTCACTAATCAGCCCTACGCTGTCGGTAAAACTCACGCTTAGGGCATTACTAATTCAGTGCGCTGGGCACCAACTCTCAAATGAATGGTAATGCGCAAGAGGCGAGACTTTTTAGTTGCTATTGATGGGTTTTCGAGATGATTAGGAGTCTTGTCCTCGACGGGCCATTAGGGAGAGCACAATATTCTTTGTGGTTTCTAGGCGATTGATTGCGTTGTTCCAGACATCCTCGAATGCCTTCGGTTCCAGGTGTAATTCGTAAAAGTACCTATGGAGTGGTTCGCCGGCCCCGAGTAGGTCGATGAATGCTTGCTTATTCTCCTTCTCGACGTTGTTGCTCACGTAGTTATAGAGACCCCCATGGCTCCACTCAATTATGGGCACTCCCTTCAGCGCCGCGTGTAGTTTTATTAACGCCGTTATTGCACCCCAAAGCTTCTCTGCTGCCTGTGGGTAATCCTTATTATTGTAGTGACTATGGGCCTCCTTATAGTACTTGTTGAATAATTCCCAGTACTTATTAACCCTACTTGATGGGTTGGCCCATAGGTTCCTAAGTTCATCGCCTACATCATCAACATCCCAACCAGAGACTTTGGCAAGTTCTTTCAACCACACCCTATCAACCTCATTCAACTCTTCACCACGGGAGAGCTTACCTGCTAACAAAAGCAACTCCGGGTATTCACTATATACCTCGAAAACGTCCTCCCCCACCGTACCACTTGGAGGTGGGAAAACATTGAGAGTTACTGTACCTGCTTGGTTACTGATGAGGCTTGGTTGTGGGGTGGTGAGTATGGTTTGTGGTGGAGTGATTGGTTGGGCTGGTGCTCCTTGGGGTGGTTGCATTGCTGGTGCTGGTTGGGGTTGCGCCTGAAGCTGCGCGAGGTTCATCATGATGTATCACCCCTTGACTGGTCTCCAGGACGTCTTGTATACCCAGAAGACCCAGTACACGGGCTCGTCTGCCGGTGACCTATATATAGTGTTCCTAACAACCATTGTTGCCTCAGCCACGACCTTAACCTCAAACAGGCCCTTGCTGCTCTTCACCGTGGTTGAGACCTCTGCCGGTTTCTGCTCGACGATATCAACGAACTCCCAGCCCTCCTTAGGGAGCTCAGGCCATGGTGTAAAGGTGGGTTTGCCCTTCATTGACTTCCTAAGGTCGTCTGGAATGTACTCCGTAGCGACTCCTCCAGCGACCTTTACGTCGAAATAAACGCCGCCAAATGGTGAGAAACCAATCTCCTTAACATCAATGATCAAAATCTTGAGCTGTAGGACAGCGCCATCAGACAACTTAATATCACCAACACCAACAGCTTGACCGGACATGAGCATCAATAACTCCTTTTGATCAATTCCTTATAAAACTTTATCCATGTTAATTACAACTAGCCCGGCTGTATTAATAATACTCATCTTGAAGGGTAGGGTTTAATAGTCCCTCCGCAGAGGAAGTTATTATTTTCACTCTGTTTACAGCTGCAATGTAACTTGGCATTAAGGTATTGAAACCTATTCCTTTAGCTATGTTCCTTGTGGTATTTTAAGTCAACATTTATTTCCATGCTCATTACTAACCCCCGGATTACTCCTTGCCGGCTTCTTACTAACACTTTGACACATATGAAAACCACCCACTGTCTCAAACTTGGTTACTAACGTACCCCACTTCTCATTCCACTTAACCTTACTAATATTAATCTTAAACCCCCAATCCCCTAGAACCAGGTAACCCTTGTGGTAAAAATGACGAAACAATAAACCTCGCCGCTTATGGTGGGGTTGTCTTGCTGCATGGGTTTAAAGCAATGGGTTTATTAAACTTAGCCCCATTAAGGGTTTCAATAGCCCCATAAAAAAGGGGGTAACCTTCAAGATCCTCCAAGGAATCCTGCCTCTAAGGGCGAGGAAGGGGTCAGATGCTATTCTAAGCCCTTTGTCTCGTCTTATTGGCTTTGGGGCATTATGCCGTATCTATTAGCCTCATTGAATAGTTCATGGAGTACGGTTAGGTAGTCCTCGTCACCATTCTCGATGTTGTCCATGTGCTCCTCAACCATCCTAGTCCTGTCCTCGCTTATGAGGCACTTGAAGTTCACGCCACATTGATTAATTAAATTGTTGAACTCAGCGTCCTCCTGGGCCTTATTACGCCTCGTGCTTAGGTATAGCTTAGCCAATTCCCTATCGCTGGATAGGCATACGTATGTTAATACGCCGCGCTTCGTGGGTATTAGGACCTTGGTTGCCCCAACCGCCTTAACGTAACCCCTCCTCTTAAGGGTCTCTATTATCTTGGCGTAGGTTGATGGCCTGCCTATGCCCTTCCTCTTCATCTCGGCGACAATGTCACCCTCCCTGTATGGGTATGTCGTGTGGACAGTCTTGACAGTCACCTCATCCTCATCGGTTATGGACAGCTCCATTGATGATACTGGGAATTGGGTAACCCTTATGGTTGGGTATATGGCTAGGAAGCCCTCCTTAACTATGCCCGTTACGAATTCATCGCTCTTAGTTGATAGTACGTTGCCGTTGCGCATTAACCTGACCTCAACCTTAATCCTCCTAACGACGCCGCTGGGCATTTGGCTTGCCATGAACCTCCTGAATATCAGGTCGTAGAGCATTATGTGCCTATTAGTTAACTTAAGCTTAAGCACGCCACTGACTATTAGGCTCCTCAACTCCTCGGCATCAATGGGCCTCGTAGGCCTGATGCACTCATGGGCACCCTCCCCACCTGCACCCCACTCCCTAGCCATGAACATACCTTCACCAAACCTGTTGGTTATGTAATCCTTAGCAACGTTAATACCCACCGCCGAAACCCTGGTGCTGTCCGTCCTGTGGTACGTTATTAAACCCATTTCAAACAGGTCCTGGGCAAGCCTCATAACCTCCTCAGTCCCAACCCTAAGCCTAGTGGTGGCCTCGGTTAACATCGAATCTGTGGTGAAGGGTGGGGGTGGGTTAACCTCCTCTTCACTCTCACTAAGCTTATTGATAACCAGCCTCAACTCACCCTTGTTCTTAGCCGCATCCCTCAAGTCATGCCTAACCTTAGCCGTTTCATCACCATTAGCGACTCTATCAAAGGAAACCTCGATGAAACTGCCATCACCGAGCCTCTTCCTAACAGTAAGCCTAATCACCTTATTCCTCCTGTACTCAATGTACCTGTCTATTATCCATTTTAATACGGGTGTCTGGACCCTACCAGCCGACATGTTTCTGTCGTTGAAGGCCCTCTGGAGGTAGGAACTGAGGCCGAAGCCAATCCACCTATCCTCAATGCGCCTAACCAGCTGCGCCTTAACCATACTGCTACTGACGCTCCTTGGGTTGGCCAGGGCGTTCATTATAGCCCTCTTAGTGACCTCGTGAAACTCAATCCTCCTTATGTCCTGAACGAAGGGCCTAAGCATGTTGTAGACGTCCCAAGCTATCTTCTCCCCCTCAGAGTCCGGGTCCGTGCCTATTAGAACTAGGTCAACCTCGGTTGCCAGGTCCCTTAACAGGTTAACAATACTCTCACTGCTAACCAGTGGTGTGTTGTCGAATGGGCATGTGGTGACTTCATCGGTGAAGGTCCTCCCGCAGGTTGGGCAACGCTTTATCGTTGAGTATATTGGTATGAAGTTGCCGTCAACCTTCAACACTGAGTAGTAGTCCCTAACATTGCTTGACACGTACCTGGCCACGTACTCGATGTCTCTGCCCGTTGATTGAGTGAACTGCTCAGTGGCTAACTCGAAGATATGCCCCTTGGTGGCCACTATGTTGAGGAGTAGGTTGCCTGAGGTAACCTCGTAAACAACCAGGTTGCCGAGTGCTCTGACGCTGGGTTTACCGAAGAAGTTTGCTATAGTCCTCGCCTTGGTGGGCGACTCAACTATTACGAGGGCTGATTTAAGTGGGTCAATCTGCCTTATG
>JAPWUH010000130.1 GCA_028275645.1 Caldivirga sp. | reverse complement strand
TAGTCCAGAGTGAACCATTAAGTATGGCTTGAGCCATCGGTGGAATAACACCCTCAGGGGCACCAAACCCAAAGAATATTGCCGGAGTTGGGCTGCAGCAGTAAGTGGTATATGGGCTGGATGGTACTGCCTGGGCTAGAGCAAGCGGCATACTGTAGTATGCCCAGTCAAAGTCTAGGTCAGTCCTCCAGTGCGCACCACCAAATGGAACCCAATCCACCGCAGTACCCTCAATGCCTGGTGCGAAGTACTCCCACCATGCGGTGTATATTAGAACCGCCTCCTCATACTCAGGTGAGCCAGGTACAGCGGCCTGCATCATCCAGGTCCAGTTTGTTAGGTTAATGTAGCCGAATGTTGAGTTAACACACCAAATAATGGTACTATTGGGCAGGTTCATTGAGGCTGGGGCATTATAAGGCTTACAATACCAACCAACAAGGTGATGATTAGTCACATTAGGCCAAGCAAACGGATAAGGCTTCTTCAAATTATAAACAGCACCAAACGACCAGTAGCCCCATGGGTAAGCTAAGTAGGTTAAGCTAGCTGTTAAATAACTGTAAACTGTGTCAAAGAACCCATAGGCGGCGACATACTGACCTTCAGGCATAACAGTACCCCAGAAGTAACTTGGATCCACTGCAAGAACCTTAGTTGGGATGCCAAACTCAGTTAACTCCTCAGCCGCTAGAGTCGCCTCCTCAACCATGTCAGTTAGGGAATTCGGAACAATGATTGTTAACGTTAATGGTGTCCCATTCGGGTAATACCATTGACCATTCTTATACACTAAACCGACGGATTCAAGCAGTTCACGTGCGTGAGTCCAGTTTATCGGGAAGTCAATTACAATATCCCTTATCCTCTTCGGGAATGTTAACCATTGTATTGCACTATCATCCCATAAGTTATGTGTGGTTGGGAAGTATGATGGCTCATACACTAATGGTATTGCAGTCCTATTCAACACATAGACTATCGCCCTCCTGGCTTGTGGGTAATTCCATGGGTAAACATTAGGATTAAGCCACATACCCTTACTATTACACATATCGAAGTAAGGTGTACCTATGTCTATCTTACCTGTGGCGTTCAACACCTGCATCTCCTTTGTTGTTAAGGCAGACCATATCCAATCAACCTGATGACCAAGTAGTATTGCGTATGATGTAGCATAGCTCGGCGTCCACACTACATCAATCTCTGGGTAGTATTGGAAGCTGTTTATTGGGAATATTGAGTACCACTGCTTCAGCACATTAGGTGGTTCAAGCTTAAACACGACACTCGGCGCAGTGGTTACCTGTGACACGTAGTATGGCGATAGGCCCCAGTATGGCGGTGCAAACTTAGTAATGTTATGCGATAGAACATTTTGCGCATACGTCGCATTAACAGTCTTCAACTCATCAACTATAGGCTTCCAAACCCAATAGGGCGTTGCAGGCGCCGATGTTAACACCCACCATAATGCTATAGGTATCCACTTTTGAAATAGTAACTGGAATGTGTAGTTGTTCAACACTCTGACATCCTCATCTGCAAGTGAAGTATTAATCCATGGGTAATACCAGCCGAAGGCCTTAATGCCAATGTAAAAGTATGCGTAAAGATCCCAAGCGGTGAAGGGCATCGTAGCCGTACCATTAAACCAGTACAAGCCCTTCCTAAGGTAGATTGTTAATAAGGCTGAACCATTAGGTAAGGTCTGAACAGTCCAATTCTCAGCCAAAACAGGGTAAAGCCTACCAGTTGAGTAATCAAGTATGGCCAAGACTAAGACATTTGGTATTGATACACCTCCAGCTATATTATTTGGTGCGTATGGGTTCCATATCGGCATTCCTGGCGCGTATGGCCATGAACCAGTTATCGCTATCTTAAACGTCACTTGTTGTGCGTGTACAGTAGTAGCCGTTAACGCCATTATGGCTGCTGCACCTATTATTACTGGGATTAGCCAGAGCCTACCAGGACTCATATGCAGGTGTTTTTACGCAATTCTTATAAGATTTGTTGTAATGCATCTACACTAACATGTTTACTCCTAATGATTAAACTATTTAAATTAACCTTCTCATTTGATACTAACATGTTTGATTCCCTATGATTACCTAATGTTTATATTAGCCGTGTTGTTTGCTTCTTCATGAGGTGGTTTATTGCCTTAATCATTGCCTCATTGGTTAGTGTCTCCCTAGTAGTGTGCCTTATGCTGATTAACACTACCCATGTTAATGGGTTTAGTTACAGTAGTATTATTCTTAACTCCTCAAACTGCATTAACCCGAGTTTAATCCTAAACCTGAGTAATGTAGTGTTCATTAACGTAACATCCATGTACCTTGGATCAGGTATTGAACCATTGGTAATCAAGGTTAATCAACTTAGCCTAGTGGTTATGCCAGTCAAAACCTCAATGTACTGCGGTGCATTGAAGAGTATTGTCTCATCAGTGGCTTACTACAACGTAACCGTAAGCCTAGGCGGCAGTGAGGGAAACCTAGTGATGAACCCAGGATTCCAATACACCATAAGGATAAGGAACCTCAAAATAACAATACCAGTAGTAACATGCAACGGCAAATATTACATGAAGATTGAGAAGTAAAGCACAATAAGGCACATTAAGGAGGCCTTAACCTGTTTACACCAATGTTTAAAAGTGAATGATCTGACGTGGTTATCATGGAGCTCCCTACCGTGGGCCTAAGTCTCAATGGTTTGGGTTGTTTGTTTAAAATGGTGGGGGTGATGTTTGCTGGTGGTTGGTGTGGGTGGTCGTGGGTTTAACGTTATCTTGATTGTTTCGGATACGTTTAGGTTTGACCTGTTGAGTGGTTTTAGGGTTAGGAATAGGGTTGTTAAGGTTCCTTACCTGAGTAGGCTTGCCTCTGAGTCTGTTGTTTTTAATAGGGCCTACACCGCCTCCTTCCCAACCGTCCCCAATAGGCATGACCTGTTGACCGGTAGGTTCACCTTCACTTATAGTGATTGGGAGCCTTTGCCTAGGGGTGAGGTTACCCTACCCATGATGCTTAGGGATGCTGGCTACGTTAGTATGCTTATTGCCGACACGCCTCATATTCTTCAGAATGGGTTTAATTATGATAGGGGGTTTGATGGTTGGGTTTGGATTCGTGGGCAGGAGAATGATAGGTTTAGGACTAGTCCAAGGGATGTTAAACTACCCTGCAACCCAGTTAAGCTTAGGAGTGTTGAGACTACTATTCGGCATATTAGGAATAATGCGAATAGGCTTAGGGAGGAGGATTGGATACCAGCTAAGACTGCCACTGAGGCTATGCATTGGCTTGAGGAGAATTACAGGTATAGGCCATTCCTACTCTACGTAGACTTCTTCGACCCGCATGAACCATGGGATCCACCAAGGTGGCTTATCGATGCTCTTGACCCTGGTTATAAGGGTGAGGAGGTTATCTACCCCGTCTACGGTCCATCAGACTACCTGAGTAGTGATGAGGTTGAGCATATTAGGGCTCTATACGCTGCCGAGGCCCTGCTCGTGGATAAGTGGATTGGTAGGCTTATTGAGAAGGTTAGTGAACTGGGCCTACTTGAGGACACGGCGGTAATATTCACCTCAGACCACGGCTTCTACCTGGGTGAACACGGCT
>JAPWUH010000089.1 GCA_028275645.1 Caldivirga sp. | reverse complement strand
CTAGAGGTGACTTCACTGAGAGTAGTGATTTCGACGTTCTCATAGTCGGGGATGAGGTTCCAATAGACCCAAGGAAGGTTCCTAATGGGCTTTACATGTGGGTTGTGAGGATGTTCCGTGGGGCAGTCGACCCAATTTTCATGAACACTGAGGTATTCCTAAGGAAGCTGAAGGATGGTGTACCATTCATCCTGCAGGCGATAGAGGAAGGGGTTGTCATTTACAGGGAGGAGGGGTTCTGGAGGGAGGTAATGGGTATTTACTCAAGCATTAGGCCACTGTACGAAAGGAGGGGCAGGGACTGGGTTAGGGTTAAATTAGCCTCTACCAATCCCTAAAGTGGTTTGGCGGCTAGCGGAAATGCTTAATAGGCT
The DNA here is from genome assembly GCA_028275645.1 of Caldivirga sp. Classification (GTDB taxonomy): domain Archaea; phylum Thermoproteota; class Thermoprotei; order Thermoproteales; family Thermocladiaceae; genus Caldivirga. The sequence goes on along the minus strand of JAPWUH010000089.1, from coordinate 4,567 downwards.
TTTGCGCAGAGGGGATGAATCTAAAATGGGATAGTTGATAAGGGTTTCCTAAGGAGGATTGGGGGTGAGGGGCTCCTACTAGCGGCAGCCAACTCGCTAAGTGGCATAATTTGGGGTGCCAATTCAGTATTATTGTCAATTTACATGCTTAACATTGGTATGAGGCCAACACTCATAGGGTTCGTCATCGGGCTCTTCTCGCTTATGAGTGCATTGGGTTCACTGGTCATAGGTTACGTGGCTGACCTAATGGATAGGGTTAGGTTATTCACGATGCTTTCACTAATAGGTGGGTCGCTGGTGCTGTTAATGGCCACAGGTGTACCATTCATAGTTTCCACAGCCTACCTACTCACAGCCCTGTTCAACAGATACGTTGTGCTCACCGCCATTGTAGGTGAGTATGCTAAGCGAAGGGGAGCCTCGGATGAGTTGTTCAGCCTCTCATCAACCTTCAACGTAGCCTTCAGCGTGGTTGGTTCCCTAATAGCCTCATTACCCAGTTACCTTGGGCGACTGGGCTATGGCATCGTCTTCACCATAGAGGCCTTATCCATATACTTAACGATACCCATGGTCCTGGCGGCTGTTAAGCGCATAGATAAGTCCATACTAAAGGCTGGTGTTGATAGGTTAAGCCTAGGGGACTTGGGTAGGTTACGATCATCATGGTTGCTGAAGAGGCTGCTCCCAGAGGCCATAATAGGGCTTGGCGCTGGTGTTATAATACCGCTCTTCAGCCTTTGGTTCTACCTCAAGTTCCACGTCAACATTGCTAACCTAAGCATAGTGTACGCTGTATCAGATGCAACACTGGCACTAGGCACGTTAACCGCACCTGCAGTATCAAGATTCCTACACAGCAGGGTTAAGGCCGTGGTTAGCCTGGAGGGCTTAGCCACGGCAATACTGGCGGTGATGCCATCCATATACAGCCTACCCGTGCTACTAGCCCTGTTCATAGCTAGGAATACGCTGATGAACATGGCCAACCCACTATTAACGTCGCTAATCAACGAGTTGACGCCTAGGGAGGAGAGGGGTAGGGTCTTTGGTATATGGAACATGCTATCTTCAATACCTCGCACGATGGGGCCAGAGCTAGGAGGCTACTTGATCGACATCGGTTACCTGGATCTACCACTCTACATAACCTCAGCGCTCTACGCCACAGCTGTAACCCTATTCTACATACTGCTCAAGGGTGTTGAGAGAGCCAAAACCTAGGCTATGGCTAAGTCGCAACATTCATGGTTACTTAATTAATAAAACTATACGGATACCATGCATTAAGCGTTTACCATTCGTTAGTTTGAGTTTGGTTGGGGGTGCGCCGTAACCCCTTATTTGCTCACTGGCTTGGTACCCCCTCACCGCGATGTGAAACAGAGGAGGCACCTCCCAACTAAAGCCAAGATCAATAAGCATTAAACCGCGAAATCACCAGCCATTAAAAACAACCAGAATCATCGAAAATGGCAACAAACCTAAGACCACCTTAACTTTACTTAATGCATTTTGCCGTTAATCATGGGTTGCGTGAGGTGCATGAACCTAACGTTACTTAGGCGTTGGGTTGGGCGGTGTCCGCTGTGCCCGTAATCACCGGTGGTTCCGTGTGTATGTCTAGGCCCAGTTTCCTTTTAACCAAGTCCTCCAGTTTCGCCTTAATTAAGCCATTGTCAACGTTGGATACGAAGGATAGGGCTGCTGAAACCTCCTCGGTGTATAGCTTCAGTATTGCGTATTTCGTCAAGAGTTCCTGCTCCTTCTCCTTCCTGGCTAGGTAAACCTTAAGCTTCCTGGCAACCTCCCTCACGGCCAACCTAACCTCCTTCTCGACCTCAGGTACGTCGGCGATGGCCTCCTTACCCGCTGAGGCGTAGGGTACCTTGGTTGAGCACACGTGTACAACCACGGCTATGGGTGCTGGGAACTTAACCTTATACTGGCTCCAATCAACCTCATCAATCACGTGCCTAATCACGTCACTACCCTCATCCTGCAGTAAAGGCACCTTATTGGCGTACCTGTACAGCAGCGGCCTATCCACTGGCATTAATGAGCCTCCCCAGGCGATGGCTGCCTCAACTATGAATGGGTGTCCTGAGTACGATGCAGGCTTCCTGGTGGTTACGAAGACTGCCTCAGGCTTAAGCACGTTGAGTATCCCACTTGCCAGTATCTTTTCCCCTATTGGCGATAGCCAATCAGCCCTAGGCCTCCTCCAACCCGTGAACTGCCTCATCTTCTCGGCCAGCATCCTCAACTCAGCCTCACTGAGTCTCTTGACGTGCTTATTGGGCTTAATGTCAACAGTCTTCAGGAACTCCTTAACGGTCTCATCACCTACGCCATCGAAGTTTTCCTTGAGGAAGTCGGCCAAGGGTGCATCACCATTCTTGCTTATCAGGTACCTCAGGGTCTCTAGGTCTATGCTGCTTGGGTGTGGTAGGCCCTCCACCGGCGGCTTGGGCAGTAGTGTAGTTGTCCTGCCAAACCTAAGCACCTCGCCGCTTGGCTCAATAAGCATTATGTCGGCGTATGGGGTTATCATGGCAGTCCTAACCAGGTACTCCTCCACTTTACTCTTGGCGTATTGCCAATTACCCTCCAGGGTTACCTTAACAGCCGTGCCGTGCCACCCATACTTATTCTCAACCCTGGTGTGGCTGTGTATAATTGGCCTATTCCTAACGGTGTCTATGCTGATCTCGTAGGTGTACACGTACTGTGAACCCCTCATGGAGCTCGTTACCTTAACGGGCATACCTGTGGTGGATTGGGCGTAGAGGACGACCATCTTAGCCCCAAGCCCGAAGATACCCCTGTGCTGCTTTATCCTGTACTTCGAGCTGTAGAATATTTGACCAAAGACGTTTGGTACCTCCTCCTCAGGTATGCCGAGTCCATTGTCCTCAACATAAATTGAGTAGATGTCCTTATCCTTATCAACATACCTAATCGCAACCTTAATTGTGGGGAGAATACCGTGGTTCTCAGTGGCATCTAGGGCATTCTCAACAAGCTCCCTAACTGTCTGGTACATCGCCCTGCTTGGGCTTGAGAACCCGGCAATCTCCTTATTACGCCTAAACCACTCAGCCGGTGTAAGTGACTCAAAGGCAACATCAGACATATACATAAGCCACATGCATGAAGCACTTTTAAGCCTTTCTACGCCCAGCAACGTAATACACAGTTCAATTACTTAATAATGAAAAATTGAGAATAGGGGTAAGTACAGGTTAATAATTAACAAAAATACTAACCACCTCTGGCACGTATTAGAAGGGCAATTGTGACTAGGGTTACGGCTAGTAGCGCCAGGGCATAGTAGGCTATGTAGCTAACCCCCCACTCAACCGTAATGGTCAGCGGCATATCAACGGTGGCATTAACTGTTAACGTATGGTGGAGTACACCGTTAATGGCAATGCCGATGGGCTTTATTATCGTCATGTTTGCGCCTACCCGAGCCCTCGTCACCTTAATGATAAGTAGGTCACCGGCGTTAACCCAATTGACGTAGCTCCTGGTCCAAGTCCCATTAACATTAATGGCGAGCGGGCTCGAGACGGTTACTAGGTACTGCCTAAGCCACGACACAGTTAAGTTAAGCGGCTTATCCACCTTAACTACCCCTGATTCGTTAAGCGGAATTAGCCTAGTCCCATTACCTAGGTTAACCGCACTGAGCGTAACGTTAAGCACACTACCCTCATTAAACCACCCACTGAGTACCTCAACGGTCGTATCATTCACTGTCACGGGGGCCACGCTAACCAGGTTAACCATGTACTGCCTAACCCAAGCAATAGTGACATTAATGGGTCCATTTATGATCAGTCTGATTCGGCTTTGGTTAAGTAGCATTAACCTACTCCCATTGTTAAACCAGTAGTAGCCAGGGGCCTCGATGAACAATACGCTTGACTCATTAACCCAACCTGTGAAGTTAACCGTGAGCGAACCATTAACGAGCACTGGAACTGGGCTAAGCACCCTAACCAGGAACTGCCTAACCCAAGTCACGGTTAAGTTAAGCGGCCCATCAACGGTTACCAACGTTGACGTGTTCAGCAGCCGTAACCTAACATTACCGTTAATCATGTAGTACCTTGGGATAGTCACATTGATGATGCCGCCCGCATTAACCCACAGTGTTGCATTGGCCACGCTACTCCCATTAACGGTGATAGGCACTGGGCTAGTGATTTTAACAAGGTATTGCCTAACCCACGTGACCATGGCGTTAATGGGGCCAGTTACGGTTAAGCTAATGGTTGAGGCGTTGAGGGCCATAAACCTAGTGCCATTGCCGAAGTATGTGAACCTAGGTACCAGGAGCCTTATAGTGGAGCCTTCGTTAACCCAATCGATGAAGTGCAGCATCAAAGTACCGTTAATGCTGATTGGCACTACACTACTTACGTTAACCATGTACTGCCTAACCCAGCCTATGGTTAAGTTAAGTGGTTTGGTTATGGTTAGGTTAATTGCGGTTGAATTCAGGGTTATGAACCTTGTTAGATTATTGAACAGGTAGGCGTACCTAACTTTAATA
>JAPWUH010000087.1 GCA_028275645.1 Caldivirga sp. | reverse complement strand
TTGTTCAACTTGGTCTACTACAGGAGTTTAGGGGGAGCCTGAAGGGTAAGGTAACCAGCTCAGTTAAACCCTGGCTTAAGGTTAAGCAGCATAACCCAGAAAGGAGGGGAAGAGGTATATACTATGATTTAACTAAACAAGGTAGGAGGATAGCGGGTTACATATGGAAAAATGAGATTAGAGGAATGAAGAATTTTAAATCACCTTAGATTATTATTCTTTTAATAATTAATACAATTACAAGAGTTAGGAAAATTACGGATATTATTAAAGCCATGATGTTTACTATAAATACACTAGATGATGAGGTCTCGAAGGGTAGAGTAATTAGTGATAGCAGTATCAGGGTTAAGCCTATACCAATTAATGTTTTACCCAAGGTCACTTTAAATCACCCTTAGCTAAGTGGCATGCTACGTAGTGGTTTGTCTCTACCTCGACTAGGTCAGGTTCTTTAACGTCACATATACCGTTTATGGCATATGGACACCTGGTATGGAACTTGCAACCAGGAGGTAAGTTAACTATACTTGGTATGTCCATACTTCTCAGATTCACCTTTTTATTTCTAGTAATGTTTGGGTCAGGCTCTAATAATGCACTAAGCAATATTTGCGTATATGGATGTAATGGTTTGGTCAATAACCTTTCTACATCTGTTAATTCGACTATACCCCCTAGGTACATAACCGCGACTCTTCCTTCCCTCGATATGTACCTTAGGGTTGCTAAGTCATGAGTTATGTATATTATTGTCATGTTCGTCTCCTTCCTTAAGTCAAGTAGAAGTCTAAGAATTCCTATTCTTTGTGATACATCAATCATAGATACAGGTTCATCTGCGATTAAAACCTTTGGCCTTACACTCATTATTCTAGCCAATGCAACTCTCTGCCTTTGCCCGCCTGATAATTGATGAGGATACCTATACATGAAATCTGACGGTGGTGTTAATCCAACCATTCTCAACAGCTCCATAACTTCTTCTTCTACATTGCTCGGATCAACTATCTTATGTTTAATTAATGGTCTGGAAAGTATTGTATAGACTGTTTGAACTGGGTTAAGTGATGAAAATGGGTCTTGGTGTAGATATTGAACCTCTCTCCTAAATGTAAGAAATTCGTCCTTAGTCATGGCTGATATATCCTTGCCCTTATATAGTATCTTCCCTGAGGTAGGCTTAATTAACCCTGCAATTACCTTTCCAAGCGTTGTCTTTCCACAGCCGCTTTCCCCTACCAGGCCAAACGTTTCACCATCATATATCGTTAAATTAATATTTCTTAGTACATTTACAGTTATTTTTGTAAATAATCCACCTATTCTAAAGGATACATATACATTCATCAGTTTTATCAATTCTTTACTCATATTTATCACCTACGTCTCATACTTAAAGCATGCTACTAGGTGTCCTTTGTTCACCTCTTTGAGGGAGGGCTCATTAATTGTGCACATGTCCATGGCAAAGGGGCATCTTGGATGAAAACTGCACCCGGAAGGTGGGTTAACTAGGTCAGGTGGTTCACCAGGTATGGAGTACAGTTCAGTCTCACCTCTTAGTTTAGGAACAGCCTTCAATAATCCTTGCGTGTATGGGTGAAGCGGGTTATAGAATATCGACTCTACATCACCCACCTCCATGATCTTACCAGCATACATAACCACCACCCTATTGGCTACTTCAGCAACTACACCCATATCATGTGTTATGATTATCATAGTTACGTTGAACATTCTCATTATATCTTTCAGGTTCTGTAGAATAATCTTTTGAGAAACTACGTCAAGTGATGAAGTAGGTTCATCCATTATTATTACCGCTGGGTTTAATATGAGCGCTAATGAAATCATTACCCTCTGCTTCATGCCGCCCGATAACTGATGAGGATAACTATTCAGTACCCTATCGGGATCAAGCAAAGTTATCTTCAACACTTCCCTAGCCTTTCTAACAATTTCTTCTTTACTTGCATCAGGATTATGCGCCTTAACAGTTTCTATGAAGTGGTCCCTTATCTTAAGTACTGGATTAAGGGAATTCATTGCACCTTGAGGGACAAAGGCTATCTTTTCCCATAGGTAATGCCTAAACTCATTGTAATTCATGGTTAAAAGATCTACTTTGTTGCCGTCATTATAAAATATTATTGATCCACTTACAATCCTTGCGTTATTGGGTAATTGCCTAATTATGGCTAGTGCAAGTGTTGTCTTTCCACTGCCGCTTTCACCAACAATACCTATTGCTTCATTTCTATATATATCAAGGTTGATGTTCCTTAAGGCATTTACATACCCTCTTCTACTTCTGTATTTTACTGTTAGATTTCTTATACTTAAAATAAGTTCACTATTACTCACCGGTTCTCACCCTAGGGTTAAATATTACCTCAAGTGCCCTTGAGAATAAAAGTAGCCCAAGTTGCAAGAAGACTATGGCTCCTATAGGAGCCATAATATACATAAATGTCCTTTTGTTATATATTGTTCCAAAAGCCCATGCCTGATATAACATAATACCCCAGTTATTACTTTCAAATGGAATTATACCTAAGTATGCCAGACTAGTTACTATGTAAATTGCATATACAGCGTTTAACACTACATTAATGAGTATGTATGGGAGTATATTAGGTATTAAATCATACACTATGATCTCTAAGGAATTAAATCCAAGTAGCCTTGATGCCTCCACGAAGTCTCTTTCCTTAAGTGATAGGAATTGAGACCTAAAAGCACGTGCAGCGGTTGGCCATGATAATGCCGATATTAATAAGGCCAATGATATAATGTTTAAGAATTTAACGAGAACCGCAAGAATAAGGAATAATGGAAGCTGGGGTATTGCCAGTAAGATATCGGCAAGCCCCATTATAACGTTATCGACATAGCCGCCAAAATACCCCGCTATTGAACCCAGCAATACAGCTATGATGGTAATGAAGATACCTGTTACGAACGCTATTATAAGCATACTTATTGTACCATAAACTATCTTAGCGAATATATCTTCACCTTGAAAGTCCGTACCAAATGGATGTTGTAAACTTGGAGGCGCATATATGTTAGGTGACGGTGTTGGGGGTGGGATGAAAAATGGCCCAATTAACCCCATTAACACGAACGCAATAAGTATAATTAGTCCTGACATAGCTAGCTTATCCTCAACCAATGCATGGAATGCCTCGATTAAGTTCTCCTTAGTTCTGCTTAATGCCTTACCATACGTTTTTCTTAAGGAAGTACGTGCCATAGCTATTTCACCCTTATCCTAGGATCTAACAGACCATAAAGTACGTCGGCTAAATAATTAGCGGTAATTACGGCTATTGTTATTATTAAAAATATGCCTTGCATCACTGGGTAATCTCTCTGATTTATTGCCTGTAATAATCTTAGCCCTATACCAGGGTAGACAAATATGTCTTCAACTAATACGGAACCACTGAATATAAAAGCTACTGCTATTGTGAAATTAGTAAATATCGGTAGGATTGCATTGCGTACAACATATGTTGTCATTATCTTACTTTCAGGAAGGCCTCTGGCCCTAGCGACGGTTATATAGTCTTCTCCTAAAACAGAAATTGTGCTACCTCTCATTAATAGTATCCAGCCACCTATAGTGGTTATAACATAGGTAAATATGGGGAATATTGCATGCTGGATTACGCTCATTATAAATGGAATATTCCAACCTGGTATAACATTACTTGAATATGCACCTCTAAGCATACTGAATGGTACAACTCCTAAATAATCACCAAAGATTATTATTAGTAGCATCGCTATTATGTAATTGGGTACGGAGTTAAGCACTGACGATAGGATGGTTATAATTGAATCCAATATTCCACCTCTTCTATACGCTATTGCCATGCCGATTAATATCCCAAATATGAAACTAATGAGCAGACCTGTACCTACGGTGAATACTGTCCATGGTAGATATTGGGCAATTATCTTAATTACAGGCATGCCATTCATGAACATTGACCGTCCTAAGTTACCCCTAAATACATTTATCATGTATTCGATGTACTGTTTATATAATGGTTCGTTTAAATTAACACCAAATATTGCGGTAGCCATGGCCTTAGCTTGTTGGTAGGGCATGCTATATGTTGTTTCAAGGTATACTATGTATAAATCAACAGGATTACCAGGCATTAGCCTTACTATAAAGAAGGAGATTGATATTACTACTATTATTATTACGATAGCCCTTATCAATCTTAAAAAGGCGTAACTTTTTAATATACTTCTTATCTTAGCACTCATCACTTCACCTCCTTCTCATTAAAAATACGACTGCAACCACGGCAATTATTATTACTACCACTACTACGGTTATGATTAAAGTTGTACTTAGCATTTTACTTGTTACAGTTGTAGTAGTGGTTGGGGGCGCAGTAGTTGTGGTAGGAGTGGTTGTAGTAGGCGATGTGGTTGTTGTAGTAGGGGATACCATTGACATCGACACCGGTAAGGTTATGGATGACCAGTGATAGCTTGGGCATGGGTAAAGTATTCCAAAAAGCACCTGAAGCACCACCGGGTTGTTTTGATACACTGGGTTTTTCCAAAGTGGGTTACTAAATGGTAACCATCCGCATACACGCACGCCCTCAAGAACAGGATTGTCACCATACCTCTCCCATATCGGTATGACTGGTAGATATTGGCTGAATGCAATAGCTAACTTTGAGAATGCCTCTCTCTCCTCAGTTACATTGGTCGAGTAACCGATTTCATATATTAACTTACTAGCATTGATGAGACCATTGGTGGTGTTCCATATCATGGGTAATGCCATTCCAGGCGTCCCAGTGCCAAGGTACTCACGGGCATTGTAGGTTGCAAATAAGTTGTAATATGAGAAGAACGGTGTGGGGGCACCTGCACCCCAGCCCTGTATTGCCAACTGGAATTGCCCATCTTCAACCAGTGTAGGTACCTCTGAGTAAGTCACTGCCTT
>JAPWUH010000086.1 GCA_028275645.1 Caldivirga sp. | reverse complement strand
TGGACGTGCCTAAGGATAAGGATGAGCTTGAGCAGTTTGAGGAGCAGGAGGAAGAGGAGGTTGAGGAGTCCAGTGAGGAGTATATACAGGAGAGTGCAATTACAGCTGAGACGCCAACTAATACACCACCCAGCATACTAATTGACGTTACTTATGACGGTAAGGCGGGTAAGGCATTGCTGAAGTTGTACGACTTCATTAACGATAGGATATATTACTGGTACGATAACACTGGGCATAAGCCATATCTGATAACAGACATACCACCTGAGGAGGTGGCGAGTAAGTATAAGGCTGTCTTCAGGGTTAAGGGCTTCGACCACATGGATGTTGTACGCAAGTTCGATCCACTGGAGATGAGGCAGAAGACCTATACCATAATTTACGCCAAGGATCCATTATCGATAGGCGGTGGTAGGGAGTCTATTAGGGACCTGCTCCCTAGGAGCTGGGAGGCTAGGATAAAGTACCACTTGTCTTACATTTACGATAATGGGCTCATCCCAGGCATGTTCTACAGGGTTGAGAACGGCAAGTTAGTGAGGGTTGAGGTTGAGGTACCTGGTGACATTAGGAAGCTTGGTGAGGAGCTGTACGCCGGTGATGACGAGTACCTGGGTGCATTTAGGGAGTGGCTACCCCTATTCCAAGCCCCAGTACCCCCATTGAAGAGGGTTGCCGTGGATATCGAGGTCTATACCCCCCAGGAGAATAAGATACCCAACCCCAAGGAGGCCATGTATGAGATAATAGCCATCGGCCTAGCTGGGAGTGATGGACTAAAGAGGGTTCTACTACTCAGAAGGCCTGGAATGGAGATGAACCCTGATGAGGTTGGGATGCTGCTGAGCAATGACGTTGAGTTGATGTTCTTCGACAGTGAGAGGGATCTACTCAGGGAGTTCTTTAAGGAGATAATGGCCTACCCAATCCTGGTGACCTTCAACGGTGACTCATTCGACTTAACCTACATATACAATAGGGCCCTTAAGTTAGGCTTCAGGAAGGAGGAGTTGCCCATAGTCCTGACTAGGGATGGGGAGGCTAGGTACGTGCTTGGGGTTCACATTGACCTATACAAGTTCTTCAGCATTAGGGCTGTTGAGGTCTACGCCTTCGGTGGTAAGTACTCAGGTGGCGAGAAGACCCTTGACGCAATAGCCAGTGCCCTGCTGGGAATATCCAAGGTTGAGAGGGAGAAGCCCATAGGTGAATTAAGCTACGTTGAACTGGCTAACTACAACTTCAGGGATGCCCTACTCACACTGTACCTCACAACCTTCAACAATGAGTTAACCATGAAGTTGATTGTACTCCTGGCCAGGATATCAAAGACACCGCTGAACGATGTTTCAAGGTACCAGGTATCGGCTTGGATTAGGAACATGGTTTACTTCGAGCATAGGAGGAGGGGTTGGTTAATACCAAACAAGGAGGATGTGATAAACGCTAAGGGTGGCGTCGCCACTAAGGCCCTGATAAAGAACAAGAAGTACGCGGGTGCCATAGTCATAGAGCCCGTGGCCGGCATATACCCAAACGTCTACGTGCTGGACTTCGCAAGCCTATACCCATCGATAATAAAGAGGTGGAACCTATCCTATGAAACCGTTAGGTGCCCTGATGAGAAACAGGCAAGCGACCCAAGGAACAGGCCAGTCCCCAACCTACCGCACTGGGTTTGCACAAACACCAGGGGGTTAACGTCACTGTTGGTTGGCCTGCTGAGGGACATGAGGGTTTACGTCTATAAGAGGTTGGCTAAGAGTGAGAAGGATCCACAACAGAAGGACTACTACAACGTAGTTCAAGCGGCGCTAAAGGTCTTCATAAATGCATCATATGGCGTATTCGGTGCCGAAATTTTCCCACTCTACTGCCCACCATTAGCCGAATTGGTTACGGCGTTGGGTAGGTTAGCCATAGCCAAGACCATAGCGAAGGCTCTTGACCTAGGCTTAACCCCAATCTACGGCGACACGGATAGCCTCTTCCTATACAACCCAGATATGGGTAAGCTGGAGGAGTTGATGAATTGGGTTAAGGAGGAGCTGGGCATTGACATTGAGTTAGATAAGGTCTATAGGATACTTGCACTAAGCGGTAGGAAGAAGAACTACGCCGGTATACTGCAGGATGGTTCAGTGGACATGAAGGGGCTTGTCGGCAAGAAGAGGAACACGCCTGACATAGCCAAGGAGGCGGTTAAGGATGTTATCCACCTGTTCAGCACCATAGGTGGCATAGGTGACGTCGAGAAGGTTACTGAGGCGATTAAGGATCGCGTTAAGGAGTATTACTTAATGATTAGGAATAAGGATGTTCCACTGGATAAGTTAGCCATAAAGATGGCTGTGAATAAGCCCATAAGCGACTACACCAAGAACACTCCACAGCACGTTAAGGCAGCTGAGCTACTTAGCAAATACGGCGTCAAGGTTGGGCCAGGGGACATAATATTCTTCGTTAAGACCAGCACGAAGGAGGGTGTTAAGCCTGTTCAACTTGCCAGGATCGACGAGATAGATGTCGACAAGTACGTTGAGTACCTAAGGACATCACTAGAGCAGATATTGGATGCATTGGGCATGTCCTTTGAAAACATAGTGGGCTCAAGGCTCATGTAACAGGAAAGCGGCTTTTAAATCTAGCATCAACTAACCTCAGGTATGGAATACGTTAGTTTAGGTAAAACCGGGTTAAAGTTATCGATCATTGGTTTGGGGCGCATGGCAATTTGGCGAAGACGCCTGGGGTCCTTACGAATATCAGACGGCCAAGGCGGTTGAGGTTGGGATAAACCTCATAGACACCGCGGCCGTGTACGGTAGAGGCGGGAGTGAGGAGTTCGTGGGTAGGGCCGTTAAGGAGCTCAGCGTTAAGGATCAAGTCATAGTGGCCGCCAAGGTGCCTAGCGATCGGCACAGGTACGATGATGTTATTAAGGCGGCTCATAGGAGTAGGGAGAGGCTTGGGGTTGACGCCATCGACCTGCTTCAACTACATTGGCCAGCCGTATAGTTAAACATGCCAGTTTGCGGAACCATGAAGGCCATGGAAAAGTTAGTTAATGACAGTGTAGTGAGGTACATCGGCGTCAGTAACTACCTACCACCACTGCTGGATTATGCAAGGAAGTGCCTATCCAAGGCTGATATAGTTAGCGTCCAGAACAGGTATAACATTGTTGAGAGGGAGGCCGAGAAGGAAATACTTCCCTACGTTCAGAGGGAGGGGTTAACCCTAATAGCCTGGAGTCCACTGGCCAAGGGGGTGGTTACCGGTAAATATGGCCCAGACAATAGGCCTAAGGCCGATTTAAGGGCTAGCGACCCCCTATTCATGGATGATAATATTAAGGAGATAAACAGTAAACTAGTACCTGTCATAAAGGAGGTAGCTAAGTACAATAAGACACCGGTGCAGGTGGCGTTAAACTGGTTAATAATGCATAGTAACGTTGTTCCAATACCTGGGGCTAAGAACTCTAAGCAGGTTGAGGAGAATGCCGGTTCAGCTGACTGGAGGATGAGTGAAGATGACTTCACCAGGTTAACTAAGGCAAGTAATTAGCCGAAGACTAGCAGTGATGCAATGTAGTCGCCTCAATGGATTGTTTCTTAAACGTATCACTTTAGATTTAATCTGGATAAAGCTTATATATTCACCCTGTGAAGGTGGCTTGTGTCATTGCTTAACGTTGAGGAGCTTGAGAAGAAGTTGGCAGAACTGAACGCAAAATTAAACGAGATAAACACTGAGATAAACAACGCATACAATGAGCTTAATGAGCTTAAGAAGAGGTTGAATGAGAAGAGGAGTCAATTATCTGTAATTATAAACCAGTTGAATGGTAAGAGGGGTGAGTTGAATGAGTTGAAGGGTAGGGTTAGGGAGCTTGTTGAGAAGAGGAATAGTATCATTGATCACCTTAAGAGGAGTAAGGCCGAGAAGGACGAGGTCACGAAGAGGATTACGCAGTTAAGGGATAGGTTGAAGAACCTTAGGGAACTTTTAAGGGAACTTGAGGCAACTGGGGGTAAGGTTCAGGATAAGGATAAGTTAAAGGTGCTCATAGAGAAGCTCGAGTTTGAGCACGACACGTCACCCTCGGATTTAAGGAGGGAGATGGAGTTCTACAAGACCATTGTTGAGCTTGGTAAGAACCTTGAGAGGGCTGAGACGCTGGATGAGTTAAGGAGGCACATAGCGGACACCGCCAGGGAGCTTGAGGAATTGGTTAAGAAGCGGGCGGAGTTGGTCAACGACCTTAAGGCAACCTACGAGGGTAGTTACAAGCCCATAAAGGACGAGTTAGCGGCGTTGAAGGGTAAGATTAATGAGGTTAGGAATGCCATAGGGGAGTTGAAGAAGAGGAGGGATGAATTGAAGGCTGAGAGGGATGAATTGAAGAGGCAGGTTCTAGCCATCTATGCTAGGATTAAGGAGCTTAAGGAGTCCAAGAGACAGGTGATTGATGAGATAAATAAGAATAGGCTACTGCTCATTGCAGCCAGGAAGTCAGCCCTAGCTGCAGAGCGCAGGAGGAGTGAGGAGGCTGTTAAGAGTGAGTTGAGGAGAAAGGCCATGGAGGCCCTCCAGAGGCTTGAGAGGGGCGAGAGGGTTAGCCTAGACGAGTTGATGGGGCTTGAGGACTCTGAGGACGGTGCACATGAGTAGTGGGCAGGTTGAAGCCACCATTAGGTTCAAGCCCCCTGCCAACTTAGATGTGGTGTATAGGGTTTTCAAGGCTATGGAGCCTGAGTTCAGGTTCAGGAGGGGTTCAGTCACGGTTAAAACAGAGGACGGCTACCTAACCTTAATCGTAAAAGCCAGTGATGTGAGTAGCGCCAGGAGCCTAATAAACAGCGTTCTTAAGCATGTTTACCTACTCCTTAACCTTCAACACTATACTTAACCCCATTCTCATCAAGCACCTTAACGTCAATCCTCCTCACGTTAATTAAAGCAGATCCATCACTAATCATCATTAGTGAAGCCCTGTGCCCAAGCACACTATTAA
>JAPWUH010000085.1 GCA_028275645.1 Caldivirga sp. | reverse complement strand
TGTCTTAACGGTTTCAATGACTTGTGAATCATTAGTGTACTCCACGACGGGCGCCACGTTAACATTGCCGTATTCACTGGTTATGAGGTCGGCATTGATTGGCCCGTGGAATTGGAGCACTGGGAAGCCTGCCTTAGCCGCTAGGTTCATTGCCTCACCTAGGCTAAGGCCCTTAATCACCGCCACTGGTCTAGCCCTCGAGAGCGATCCAGCCATGTCGATGGCATCCCTAAGATTAACTAACCTGGGGGTTGGGGTGTCCGAGTGGATTATGAAGCCTGCGTAGTCAGCGTACTTATCGATGAACTCCACGTCAATCCTCCTGGTTAGGCCACACACCTTAAGCAGAACCACCCCTACTCACCGCTGCGACTTCATTAACATAGGCCCAGAATCCATCTGGGTTATCAGTGACTTGCATTACCGCTTCAACGCCATCCCTAGGATCCTTAACCTTACCAGCCACGTAGAGCGCCATAGCCGTATTGGCGGCTATGAAGTCTAGGGCAGCCTTATCAACCCCCATTAACCCCCTCCTAGCCTTCTCAATACTCTCAACTGGGCTTGAGACAACTACGTCACGTAGGTCATGCAACCTTAGCCCCAGGTCTGAGGGTTCTATGGTGTACTTGTCCGCTGAGCCGTTCTTAACCTCATACACCGTGGTTCTCCCGAAGACCGACACCTCATCTATGCCTGGTTCACCGTGAACCAGGACTAAGTGGTCATAGCCTATGAAGCCGGCTGCCTCAGCCATCACGCTCATGATTCCCGGCTCAGAGACACCTAGGACCTGTCTCCTAACAAGACCTGGGTTGGCTAATGGGCCTATTAGGTTGAATATTGTCCTTATGCCCAGCTTTCTCCTGACAGGCATGACGTTTCTCATGGCTGGGTGGTACATTGGGGCGAAGGCGAAGGCGAACCTGTATCTCTCAACCATGCTGGCCGCCAATTCAGGTTGAATGTTTATGTTGAAGCCGAGGGCCTCCAGGAAGTCGGCGCTACCTGATGATGAGGACACGCTCCTGTTGCCGTGCTTAAGCACCTTAACGCCCAGGTAAGCCGCCAGTAATGCGGCCACCGTGGACACATTCATGGTCCTTAACCCATCACCCCCTGTGCCAGCCGTGTCAATGACGTAAGGGTCGTTTAAGGGTATTCTCAGGCAAGTGTCCCTAAGCGCCTTGGCGAATCCAGCCACCTCCTGGGCTGCCTCACCCTTAACCCTAAGCCCCATTAGCAACGCAGCCACCTCAGCCTCACTGGCCTCAGCCCTGAGTATGGTCAAGGCGGCGTTGTAAGCCTCCTCAAGGCTTAACCCAATCCCCCTAGCCAGCTTCTCCAGGATGGGCCTCACTCAGCTCACCCTCTCGTAGGCGTCTGGGTCAAGTAACCCATGGCCAGATAGGTTGAACAATATCACACTTCCCTTAGGCATCTTCCTCGCCTCATCGATAACAGCCCTTATTGCGTGGGAGGACTCTGGGGCAGGGACAATGCCCTCGCTCCTAGCAAACAACACGCCAGCTTCAAGGGCCTCCTCCTGCGTGTAGGCCCTAGCCTCGACGATACCCTCCCTGACTAGTAGTGATAGGCTTGGGGCCGCCCCATGGTACCTCAACCCGGCGGCGTGGCTTGGGGGTGGTACGTAGTTGTGTCCAAGGGTCAGCATCCTTATCATCGGTAATAAACCTCCTGAGTCTGGGAAGTCGTACTCGTACCTGCCCTGGGTTAACTTGGGGGCTGCCTTAGACTCAACGGCAAGGAACCTAGTCCTCTCAAAGCCCTCACCCCTTAGCCTGGCTCCTATGAATGGGTACGTTAACCCTGCGAAGTTGCTGCCACCGCCGACGCAGCCAACTATTAAATCAGGCTCCTCCGGGATTTGCTCAATGGCCTCCTGCCCAATCACGGTCTGGTGCATTAGGACGAACTCAAGCACACTACCCGGTATGTACCTCCTACCTTCACCCTGAAGCGTGTAGTCAATGGCCTCGCTTATGGCTAGGCCAAGGCTACCTGGGTGGTTTGGGTTAGCCTTAAGGGCCTCAATGCCGTACTTAGTAACCTCGCTTGGGCTTGGGTAGACCGTGGCCCCGTAGGTCCTCATGAAGAGGACCCTCTGCCTCTTACTCATGAAGGAGCTCTTAGTCATGAAGATGGTTGCCTTAACCCCAATTAAGGCGGACGCTATTGAAACAGCTAAGCCCCATTGACCAGCCCCAGTCTCCGTGGCCACCTCCTTAGCCCCATCTTTAAATGCATAGTAGACCTGGGGGACTGCAGTATTCAACTTATGTGACCCACCCGGCAAAGCACCCTCAAACTTGTAGTATATCTTAACCCCATTACCAATGAGCCTTTCAAGGCCCCTGGCCCTCCTCAGTGGCGTGGGCCTACCCAGCCTTGCGTAAATGTCCCTAACCTCCTCTGGTATTGGGACATACCGCAGCGCGGTAAACTCCTGGTGCAGGAGTTCGCTGGGCATTATCCTGTTCAGTAGGGCTATCCTGGACTCACCCTCATACGGGTCTATGGGTGGTGGTAGTGGTTTAGGTAGGTCAACGGCTATATTGTACCAGTGGGTTGGCACATTGGTCATGGTAGACCACCCCTCAGCCACTTGAGGAGGCTTAGAGCCGACTCAAGATTACTCATCCTTTGAATGAAGGCTGTCCCAACCACAACCCCAT
The DNA here is from genome assembly GCA_028275645.1 of Caldivirga sp. Taxonomy (GTDB): domain Archaea; phylum Thermoproteota; class Thermoprotei; order Thermoproteales; family Thermocladiaceae; genus Caldivirga. The sequence continues at coordinate 2,412 of JAPWUH010000085.1, read as the reverse complement.
CAGCCCCAGCCTTAATGAGTGACTTAACCATATCAGGGCTATTCACAGCGAAGCCAACAACCAGGAACGTATCACCAACAATACCCCTAATTGTTGTGACGTTCTGCTCAACGTATATGGGTAGCTTAATGCCCGTGGCCGCGTATAGGCCCAGGTAGATGAACAATGGGTTATATTCACTAAGTCTCTTAACCAGCTTATAAGGTGTCTTGCTCGATATGAAGAAGCTTGGCCTCAACCCGCTGTCCTCCATAACTCTAACGTATTTGTCGATTAACTCAGGGTAATCAAACAAAAGATCAGGGAAAAGCACAGACACTGCGTTAACCGACCTAGCCACGGAGGCAACCTCATTAAGTGAGTCGATGTAATCAGCAGCGTAACCCATTAGGACTGGGGCCTTGCTGTATTTACTGTAATCGTTAATAACCTTAACTGCCTCAAGACCCTTAAGCTCGGCGCTGCGGTGGGTCATCCTAATGATGGGTCCATCGTACTTAGGATTACCTGTGGGTATGCCTATTTCAAGGAAGTCTACGAGACCCCTTACACCATTAAGGACCTCTATGAAATGCCTAACGCTCGGGTACGTTGCCGTTAGGTATAGGCCCAAGGCGGGCCTGCTTATGCCCATTGGAGCTTGACTTCACCGCTCATAGGCTTAGGTTATCAGTAGTCTATTTTTAAGCATTTCCCAGCTATATAATTCAGCGTAAGCGGTCAACGATGGCTCATTAAATCTTGAAATATTTTTAAACAAGCCCCAGCGCACTCGGTTATGCAGTATGTTAAGCTTGGTTGGTCTGGGGTTTGGGTTTCTCAGTTCTGCCTTGGTACGTGGTACCTACCGAGACTTGACTCTGTTGATGAGTTTGGGGTTCGTAGGGTTGATGTTGATACCGCGGTTAAGGTGATGAGGAAGGCCTATGATGAGGGGGTAAACTGCATAGACACGGCAAACAGGTACCATGGAGCAATGGCACCGGTGGACCTGAACCATGTGGGTAATGCGGAGCGTGTGGTGGGGCAGTTCTTAAAGACTGTGGATAGGGAGTCGGTTATAGTCGCCACTAAGGTTAGGGGTCAGATGGCTCCTTGGCCTAATGGTGAGGGGTTGTCTAGGAAGCACATTAGGTGGCAGATAAAGGAGTCACTGAAGAGGCTTGGGACAAGCTACGTAGACCTATACCAAATCCACTGGCCAGACCCAGATACACCTAAGATCGAAACCTTGAGGGCCCTTAATGAGCTTATTGAGTGGGGTCTCGTTAATTATATTGGTGAGAGTAATCACCCGGCCCACGACATCGTTGAGTTCATGGAGTTGGCTGAGAGGTACAACCTAGAACCCTTCACAACAATGCAGGAGATCTACAACATACTGGTTAGGGATATTGAGAGGGATAAGATACCAGTAGCCAAAAGATACGGAATGGCAATACTAGCCTACTCCCCACTAGCCCAAGGCGTATTAACAGGAAAATACGTGGACTTCAACAACAGGAAGTGGATAACCCCAAGTGACTCAAGGGCTGCAATATCAAGTGGTCTTCAGGGATACTTCAATGATAGGAACCTCAGGGTACTTCTTGAGCTTAATGAGATAGCTAAGTCTAAGGGGGCTACGTTGAGCCAAGTCTCACTGGCCTGGTTAATAGGCATGCAGGAGAGGCTGGGCGTAACAATAATACCTATAATAGGTGTTACGAGGATGGAGCAGCTTGAAGACAATTTAGGAAGCCTAAACGTAAAACTTAGCCAAGACGACTTCAACAGGATTGAGGAAGCCTTAAAGGCTCAGTGAAGACGATACATGGGAATGCGATTGAGTGTTGCTGAGTGAGTATTTAAAATTCTACACTGTTAAGCATTAACATGCTGCTATGGCCTAAACTCAATGGTTTTATCTACCGTGAACCTACCTGTTAGGCGTATGTCCCTTGACGATGACCCAACCCTAACCTCGTACTCACCCGCATCCACAACCCACAATCCCCTTGATGCATCGAAGCTTGCCAAATCCCTAACATTAATAGTCAATTCTATGTGCTCAGTCTCACCTGGGTTAAGTAGCCTAGTCTTCTTGAAGGCCTTCAACTCCTGGATCGGCTTATCAACAGTGCCCTGCGGCGCCTTAACGTAAACCTGGGCAACCTCCTTGCCAGGATACTTGCCCACGTTAACCACGTCAAAGGACACCTTAACTATATCTTCACTCTTAGCCACGGTTAGGTTCCTATACTCGAACCTAGTGTAGGATAGCCCAAAGCCGAATTCGTAGGCTGGCTCAACGTTATACTTGTCGTAGTAGCGGTAACCCACGTAAATGCCCTCACAGTACCTAACAGTCCTCGGGTTATCCTGGGGTACCCCTGGGTAGCACTCAGCGGACTTGGCGGCTGGTACATCACT
>JAPWUH010000003.1 GCA_028275645.1 Caldivirga sp. | reverse complement strand
GGCCCTTAACCCAACCTCCATCATCCTCCTTATCAGCTCCAGGTCCTCAGGCAGCTTTACACCACTGACCTCGTTGAGGATTTTTCCCCATGCATCCTTAATCGTGCCCTTAACCTCCTCACTTAATGTGCTTAACCTGTCCAGGTACACCACGTTCTTTATGTTGTCGGCAACCACGCTGCTGCCGAATAGTTTACGGGCCTTAAGTACATCCTCACCTTCACCGCTTAACCTAACCCACTTGGCCTCCCAGTCACCGGTACCCTCGGCTATCTCCATTGATGCTAGTATTAGTGGTGTTAGGTATGTGAATAGGCACTCCTCGCCATCATCACCCCAGGCCGTTATCAGGAAGCCCCTAAGCCCACTCTCCCTGGCGGCTGTCAGGAAGTTCCTGATGTTGGTTAAAGCCCTTTCGAAGTTTGGGTAGAACCTGTTCCAGTTCGATAAGCCTGGGCAGGCCAGTTGATTATTGTAGTGCCCGACCCTGCTTATCATATCCCTAAACTCCCCTACGCTCAATGGTTCATAGTTCCAGTTGGCTATAATGACCTCATCCCACATCTTGTCGTTAATGACGTTGCTCCACATTACCCTCTCCTCGCTGGGTAGGTAAACCCCGGTTAGCATGTCACCCCAAACCACAGGCACCTTACCGTACCTCTTAACCATGTCGAGCAACGCCCTGTAGTGGGTTAGGTATAGTTCAGGCCCCTTAAACACGAACCCAACCCTATCAAGGCTCCTACCCCTACCCAGTGACCAGGTCTCATCACCACCAATGTGGATGAGCCTCGACTTACTGGTCTCCAAGACATCCTGGAGGAGTCTCAGGGCGAATGCCCTGGCCTCCTCACTACTAGCATCCAACGTGCCATCCCTCGGAACCCACCAAAGCTCCCTAAACCTACTGTACTTAGGCAGGGAGAGTATGTTCTCCATGTGGCCGAGTAGCTCGAGCGACGGCACAACCTCTATGCCGTACAACTCACCGTAGTTAACGATGGCGTTCCACTCCTCCTCCGTTAACCTACCCCTTGAAACACCTATATCAGGGTAACTCCTCCAGGGGTAGAGGTCCTCTAGGTATATGAAGAAGTAGTTGTATTTGAGCAGGAACAGCCACCTAATAATGCCCTTAAAGGTATCCACCTTGGGAACCCCACCCCTGGCTATGTCCAGGTGGAACCCCCTAATCTTGAAGTTGAACTCTTCGTAAACCTCGACACTGGGCATGAAGCCCCTCCTTTGAAGTGCCAGTTGGATCATGGTCGCGTAGCAAATAGCCTTATTACCCTTAGCCTCGATCAAGCCCTCAGTAACGTTAATGGTGCATCTATCACCCTCCTCCTCACTCAAATTAACCACCCAAGAACCCTTAGGGATATTGAAATCAGACAACATGTAGTCGGGTAGGTTACTGAAGCCGTCAAACCTAAACCACTTACCTGTGAATTGCAGTTGCCTTGGTTGGGGCACGATTAAAATCTCCTCGTCGGCGGCCATGAACGGCAACAGGGTTTAACCTTATTAAAATTTAAGCCCATTGAAGTAAGGTGTTATTTATTTATTGTTAAGCCATGGTGGGTAGGCTTTATCCTGAGTTGTGCAGATCCAAGCTCACTACCCAGCCTCCCTACCCTGGGTATTATGATGTTATCGGTGAGACAAAGAGCACCGTATCGCCCCTTATCACAACCATACCCCTCTTAATCGACATCTTGGGGTCTATTATCTCCTCAGCATTATCCAGCAGCAGGTTCATGTGCTGGTCGTAGTTCTTCAAAACACCTCTTATGGTTGTCCCATCCCTAAGCTTAACCAGCACTATACTCCCAACCACGGAGCCCAGTTCGTCTTGGACAAACTTCATACACCTACTCGCCATAAAGCCACCCCGGTTCAGGTTTTTAATAAATTTTTGTCCCAGCTTAGTGCGTGATATTAGGCCATTTTGGGTTTGCTGCATCTTAGTGGTTATAATTCCCTTTTCACATGACCTTGCTTTCATAATCAAAAACTTAACCCCCATAAACGGTCTCCTAACTAACACCCAACCCAGCCAATTGCAATTACTACCAGCAGAACTACGGGCCCTGTCATTAATGGCAGAGTCGTCGATGCCCGTCCCCGCCTGATGGCGCAAACCTGCTGTTAGGTACGTAAGCTTTAATATCCGGCGCCTCAGGGTTAATCTAAGGGTGTGATGATTAGGCTACATAAGGTAGCCCTGGGTGGTACATTTGACACGATTCACAGTGGACACATAATGCTACTCTACACCGCAGTTAAACACGGTGAGAGGTTGCTTATTGGCGTCACCAGTGATGAGTTCGCTCAATCCTACAAGTCATATAAGGTTAGGCCCTTTGAGGAGAGGGTTAACCAACTGCTAGTAACGTTAACCAGAGAGCTTCAGGCGGATAGGGACAGCGTGATTGTTGAGAAGATAAATGACCCATATGGACCTGCCATAAGCGACCCAAGCATTGACGGTATTGTCGTCAGCCCAGAAACATTACCAAGGGCATTCGAGATAAACGACATTAGGGTTAAGAATGGGTTAAACCCATTAATAATAGTATCAATACCCATAATTAAAGATGGTTACGGCGTTAAACTATCGAGCACATTAATAAGAAGTAGAATGAGAAATATCAAGTGATGAATGGTTAAACCTACTTAACACAAGATCACACAATTAAGGTTTAAGCTCCACTGAGTAAGCAATCAGCCTTAGCGTACCTACAATTAGTCCTGTGTATTAAAGCCTGTGCCTAGGCTTCATTAAGCTTTGAAGCGGTAGAATGTTATTGTGGTTTGCTTACTCCGTATCCTAGTTAGCGCCTGTATCAGCATGATTAAGACACATAATAAGATATGGGGTGGGAAACTGTTAATCCCAGACATTGCTAGGCTGGTTTCTAACAAGTGATATTAATGTTGAGATTCATCAAACTAACAGCCTACATGTTTAGTATTGCGTCTTCAATGTAGTATTAGCCAAGACCGAGGACCCACGTAGCCACTGCTAGCATCATTGCCACTCCACCGCCTTATTCCTTCCCCTACTCCTAATCCTGTTATCAGCCATATCTTGGAGGAATTATGTTTAAACCGATACACTCCACCTTGAGGGGTAAGGGTTTCGTAAAATTTGGTAAGGCTACGAATTTTTTATTAAGGGCGTATGTGGTGGTTGGTGTTATGGTAAGTTGGAGTAGGGTAGCCTTAACCGTGGTTGTGATTGCCTTGGTGATCACCGCTTTAATGATGATTATAATTCGCTTTAAGCCTCATGCCTCAGTGGTGAGCCTTAGGTTAAGTGGCAGCTGCACCTTTAGTAGTGTTGCCAGCCCAGCGTTGCCCTATGGGGTACCACCATCCCCATCATACATGCTTCTCAGTAACTGGGTTAACATGAGTATCCTGGTGTCGACCGGCTTCCCAATATTTGGGTTAAGCAAAAGTGGCGCATTGGTAACCATGCCTACGTCCATAAGGTGGCTCCTGGTTGATGGGGTTGGTCTAGTTAACGTTAGCCTATATGTGGATAACATAGGCAATGTTCACGGGTCCTACCTAACTCTGAACAATACGCTGATTGTTAATGGGACTAATGGGTGGCTGGAGTTCATGGTACCACCCTACACTGGGCTGGTTTTCATAGTGCAGAACTCGACGGCACCATTAACCTACGTGATTGAAGCCTCCGGTAACTACACATACAGCTCCGTTAGTGGTGGCGTTGCCATAGTCGGCGAGCCCAACATAACGGTCTACTCCCCAAGCTCATCAATCGCGGTATCTATGGTGGGTAAGGTTGTGCAGGTGGTGGTTAAGAGCACTGGGTTCAGCTACCTTGAGTTGGCCATTGACGCTAAGCCAATTAATCTAACACAGGCCTTGGCAATTAACGGTGAGAGGGTTAAGTCGTGGCTATTGAGGTCCAGGAAACCTAACTTAGAGGGGTGCCTGCTGGATGAGTACTACCTAAGCCTCCTACTAATTAAGGATAGCCAAAACCCGTTAATAGGCGGCTTCGCAGCCTCACCTGAACCAATATACCTATACACGTGGGTTAGGGACTCATCCTTCGACGCCATGGCGCTTCAGGATGCTGGGCATTATGAGTCCGCCGCCAGGTATTGGCTGTGGATGGCTAAAGTCCAGAATTTCAGTGGGGTGTGGTTCACCAGGTACAGCTTCTTCAATGGTAAGCCTGACCACGGCTATGGCATACCCGAGTACGATAGTATTGGGCTATTTCAAATAGGGGTCTACCAATACTACCAACTAACCCGTAACAAAACCCTCATAATGCAGCTACTACCGGCGTTAAACAGGTCCTTGAGTTGGGAATACAGGTGGATAATGTCCAGTGGCCTAATACCCCAGGACCTCAGCATATGGGAAGACCTGTACGCGTACAACTTCTGGACCCAGGCGATGGACCTCGACGGCCTACTGGCCTCCTATAGGCTTTACGGTGAACTAGGCCTTAACAACACTTGGATATTAAATATGATTAATAGGCTTAATGAAACCCTGCAAAGGTACTTCTACATAGGTGGCTGCTACGTTAGGGCTTTAAGACCCAGTGAGGTGTTTTACAAAGGTAAGACCCAGGTCACACTGGTGCCGGTTAGCGCCACCTACGATTCATCCGTGATACTACCCATAGACTACGGTTTAATCAACCCGTTAAGCAGTAGGGCCATTAATGCCGTCGACTGTGTGATTAACAATCTGTGGGATAGTAGGGTTGGTGGGTTAGCTAGGTATAGTGGTGACGTTTACCACTACGCCGCCTACCTTTACGATAGCAGTGGTGAGGAGCCCCCATGGGTCATAACCACGCTATTCCTAGCCCTATACTACGAGGAGGTCGGTAACAACACGGCTGCCTTAAACCTACTTAACTGGACTGTGAACCACTCTGAATACGGACTACTACCCGAGGCCATAGATCCTAACTACGGTAACCCGCTTCCATCAACATCACCCCTAGTTTGGTCAGCATCAATGTACGTGATAGATGCGCTTAACTACAATAATCAAACCAGTGTTGGGGGTTAATACCTCCTGGCTAGTCTCAACCAAACCTCAGCCTTCCTGTCACTGCAGGCTAGGTCCCTTAGGTCGCTTGGCGTCTCTTCACTATCCATCGGCGTCCCCAATGCATCAGCCTCGGTCAACTCCATTATCCTCTTCCCGCACTCCTCGTCACCACTCCACGGAACCTCCACTACGTTACCTTCGTTTAGGAGTCTCTTAACCTCATCAATGCTGCTGCCCCTCTTAACATGGCTCCTTAACCATTCCCAGGCTGTCTTACGCATGTTATCCTCGATGAGTCTCATTAACTCCTCGACGGCTTCAACCACACTGCCCCTTGGCGCTGTGTATTTCTCGAAGGTGTCTCTCCTTGTTAGTGTAACGGCGTTGTCCTTAATGTCGCTTGGACCAACCTCAAGCCTAATTGGAACCCCCTTAAGCTCCCAGTAGTAGTACTTCCAGCCGGGTGTCTTATCCCTCCTATCGTCAACGTAAACCCTCACCCCAGCCCTAGCCAACTCACCACTAACCTCCTTAACGTAGTTCAATACGCTCTGGTCTTCACCGTACATTATGGGTATGGCCACGACTTGAATTGGGGCATACTTAGGCGGCAGCAGCATGCCCCTGTCGTCACCGTGGATGGCTATCATGGACGCTATGACCCTCTCAGATACTCCATAACTGGTCGTGTGGACGTAATGCATCTTACCATCCTTGCCAAGGTACTTTACGTCGAAGACCCTTGAGAAGTTTTCACCGAGGTAGTGGACTGTGCCTATCTGCATCGTCCTGCCGTCTGGCATTAACGTGTCGAAGGCTATCGTATACACGGCCCCGGCGAACTTATCCCACTCAGTCCTCTTGCTTATTAGGTAGGGTATGCACAACTCGTCGAATAACCTCCTATATATGCCCACAGCCTCCCTAACCTGCCTCTCCGCATCCTCCCTATCTGCATGTGCAGTATGGGCCTCCTTGAACATGGATATCTCCCTAACCCTAATCATCGGATGAGTCATCTTCGTCTCAGCCCTAAAGACGCTCACTATTTGATACACCCTGAAAGGTAGGTCCGTGTGGTCCCTTATCCAAAGCTTAAACATGGGCATTATGGCGGTTTCGCTCGTTGGCCTTAGTATTAGGCGCTCCTCACCGCTCATGCCCTTACTAACCCAAAAGACCTCACTCTCAAACCCCCTAATGTGCTCGCTCTCCTTTGAGAAGAATTCGTAGGGTATGAAGACGGGGAACAGCACCTCCTGGTGCCCAGACTCATCATGTAGCCTACGTATTAGCGACTCCACGTTACGCCTAATGGCCACCCCATAGGGCCTCCACACGTAGGCACCCTTAACCGGGTACCTGTAGTCGTAGACTTCTGCGTCAATGATAACCTTATTGAACCACTCTATGAACGAGGCCCACTTACTCCTAGGCCTCCCCTGGGGCTCTCTGATTAACCTAAGGACTTGTGTGGCAATATTAACCCCCTAAGGCCCTTACTTTAAGGTTTTATAACTGTATCTTAATGGCCACCGCTAGGCCTACTTTCCCTAGCCCTGCTCATGCTGATGATCTTGTCTATGGTTAGGTCTGGGTAATACCTCCTTATGAACCAGAAGGAGTTGACCACAGGATAGTTGTAGGATCCATCATCCTCAACTAGGTCTACTTCGCCAATCCTCCACAGGTACGTTAAGTAATCCGAGTATACCCTCCTGGCCTCAATCATCTCCATGGCTGCCGGGTACTCGTTAACGAAGATTTGGCTGGCTAGGTTGGGGTCCGTGCTTAGTTTAATTAATAATCCATTACTTAACCCCTCCTTAACCACTGGGCATATTGTTGATGCAGCGTACTTAACCTCAAAGGTTAAGGTTCTGCTTAACCTATCTAGGGAGTACCTTATTATCCTGGGCAGGTATGGGTATGCGCGGCATGTTAATGGCTTATACTTATCGTGGACCATGCACCTGTTGTTCCTCAGGAATGGGCACTCGTTGCGTTCATTGAGTAGCATTAGGTATGAGAGGGCTAGGGTCACCTTATTATTGAGATCAACTATCGTGTAGCCGACCTTAAACTTAACATCGACCCCAAGCTCCTCAGCCTCGTCCAGTATCAGGTAGACCTCGTGTGGTAGTACGGTCACTGGGCTTAACCTACAGCATAGGCCACAGTTGGGCATGCATCTAAACGTAAACGGCACCATTGGTCACGGTCTTACAATGTGGTTTAAATAGGGTTTTTAACCCCTACTCCTCCCTAGTATAGTGTATGACAATTTCCCTACCACACTCGCACAGGTACCACTTGGTTGGTTTAAACCTGGGTGATTGATTTAGCCTCAGTGGGTCACCCTCAATTAGGCTTGTCCCCCTACCCATCATGAACGGTGCCACGGTTAACCTAACCTCATCCACCAGGTTCCTCGTGAAGAATTGCCAAAACACCACACCACCCCCCTCAACCAGGACCTTCCTAATACCCCTCTCGCTAAGTTTATTCAGCAGCACCTCAACGTCAACCTGGCCGTTAAACTCCATAACCTCTATGCCTGCCTTCCTGGCAAGCTCAATCTTAGTCCTTGGGGCCTTCTCGGTCACAGCCACTAACGCCGGTGCTGGTGAGGAGAAGAACTTGGACTCCAGAGGGACCCTGAAGGCGCCATCTATAAGCACCCTGAGTATCTGCTTACCCGACTTAGGCGTATACGTGCCATCAACGTCGATCACGGTTTGGGCACCCACTATCGTTGCGTCAACCTCATCCCTAGCCTTAAACAACCTCTCAAGGTCATACCTGCAGGTGAACCTAGTCCTCACGTATGGGTTTGCTATTTTCCCATCCATTGTTATTGATGCTATGGCTATTACGTAGGGTTTCACATTCATCCTGGTCTAATAGGGTTAACAGTTTAAGCATTAAAAGCTTATATTCATTTACCACAGGAATCAGAACCAAGTAACCTGTATAAAGGCCATATAATACACCGGTGTTACCTGGAGCCTCTAGGACCGCTGGTATCGCCAGTAGATCCTCCTCCCCATCAACAATTATAGTGGCCCTACCACCCATAAGCACAGTGCCATAGGCCCTTTTAACTGTGTTAAAGGCTTCATCACTTAAGGTACCCCTCTCATTCCTAACCCTATACACGGTACCGTTGATGAGGTGTGGCTGAACCTGCTCACCTCTCCTGGTTTTTAAGTCAACAATGCTTAAGTCTGGGTCCCTCCAATGCGATGCAACGTTATTAGTTACGATGTCACCAACTGTGGTTAGTATCCTTAACTTAAGGTCATTGAACAATTCCCTAGCTATCAATACTGAAACCGGAGGCTCCCTAGGTATCGATATTGCGAAGGGCATGGCCATTAAAGCCCTGGCACGCCTACTTCTCAAAACTAGTCTGGGGCACTCATCAGCCATATTAAACGTGCATCATGCTCCAAGGCCCTAATAAGCTTTTCATAGGGTTCGTGAAAATAAGGCAGGGTATGGCGTAAGGTTATTTTAGGTTAATTACAGGTCTTAAGGTTTAGGTTCATGCTCTACGGCTTCTCATGCATTGGGAATACCACGTGAACCTCACTGCCATTCCTCATTATCCTGGCGCTTACACCGTATAGTTTAGCCAAGTTTTCCTCGGTTATTACCTCGACCGGTGGGCCAACATCAACCACGCTGCCATCCCTCAGCATGACCACTTGGTTTGCTAATAGGGCTAGGTCCACGTCGTGGGTTGCAACCATGACTGTGTGTTGCGTTATTAAGCTTAGTATCACCTTAAGCACCCTATGCCTATTCCCAGGGTCTAGGTTAGCGGTTGGTTCATCTATGAGTATTAAATCGGCGTTGCTGGCTATGGCCCTGGCTATCATGGTTAGCCTCTTCTCCCCTGTGCTTAACTCACTCAGCCTGACGTTAGCCTTGCTAAGCATACCCACTTCGCCAAGGGCTTTAACAGCATCCTCATTGTTAACCCAGGCATAACCCCTCCTAGCCGTCCTAACGGTCTCCAGTACAGTTAAGTTAACTAGACCATCAACCTCCGCCGGTGAGTACGAGACCGTGCCATTAACCCTCAACACACCCTTAATGACCCTAGCGGAGCCGAAGATGGCCCTCATCACCGTGGTTTTGCCGCTTCCATTAGGCCCGAGCAGTACTGTTAAACCTCCCCTGGGTACGGTTAGGTTAAGCCCCCTAACTACTACCCTTGACCCATAGCCTATGTAGGTGTCCTTAAACTCAACCAGGGGTTCAGGTGGATGCACCGAAACCACCCCTGACTATCATCCACATGATTAGCGGTATGCCGGCTATGCCGGTTACGGCTGTTATCGGCACCACGTAACCCTTAATCATTATCCTTGAGACTAGGTACGAGTAGGTCAGTATCAGGGAGCCCACTAACCCCGACCAAGGCACCACGATGCTACCAGACCCCCTACCGGTCATTTGCCTGACCACGTAGGGTGCCATTATCCCCACGAAGCCTATTATCCCAGTGAAGGCCAGCGACACGGCCAGTGGTACTGAGGTTAAGGCAACTAGGATCCTCCTGACGTTCACCGGGTTAACGCCGCTGGCCTTAGCCACGTCGTCGCCGAGCATCAGTAGGTCAATGTACCTGGATAGGTAGATTACCATTAACGTTGTTGGCACCGCCGAGGCTAGCATCACGTACACTTGCCACCAAAGCACGCCGCTTAGGTTGCCGTACAGCAGGTAGAGGGGCTGTATTGACACTGTTGGGTTTATTGACTCTATCATCAGCATCAGTATCATTGATGCGGCGTAGGATAGTAGCGTTATTAGTATGCCCATTAATATTAACCCAATGACACCCAGCCTTGAGCCAAGCATAACTACTACAATTGAGGATGATAACCCAACGGCAAGTGCGAGCATCGGTATGGCTAAGGTTGAGTATGGGCCAGTTAACCCACCCACAAGCACCAGTAGGTAACCCAGTAAACCACCAAGCACCGCTGCACTGGCTATACCCGTGGTGAAGGGCTCAGCTAGTGGATTCCTCAAAACACCTTGCATCACGGCCCCCGATACCCCCAGCACGTAGCCAACCACCAGTGATGCTAACGTTGAGGGGAGCCTAATGTCAAGTATAATAATCCTGTACTTAACCTGGCTGCAAGCCACTAGGCATGTGTATGGTACGTTAACCTCGCCTAGTATCAGGTTCAATATTAAACCAATCAGCAGGAGTATTGGGGTTAGGAATAAGCCAATACCCCTCATTTTGACTTTACTAACCACGGTGTAACACCCTCAACCCGGTAACGTAGGTTTGAACGTACTCAGCACCCATTCACTGTTTATGCATTGAGGCACACTGCCCAACCCAAATGCCTCCGGGTGAAGTATAGCCGCAATAATCTCAGCACCGTACACTGATAATGGGCCTGGCTCCTCAACCAGGCTTGTGGCTAAGTTACCCAACACGTAAACATGCCCCTCCCTAACGGCCTTGGTGTAATTTATCCCAGGTATCTGCATTATGGCGGCCAACGTGGCTGAGCAGTTGCCCATGAAGTCGCTCGCTATTATGTAGTCTGGGTTGTAGACCAGAACTTGGCTTGGGGTCAACGTTGGCCACGGCACCGTGGTGTTAACCACATCTAAACCCCCTGCAACTCCTATCTCATACCCAATGAAGGTTAGGTTTGACGGTGCATATATCGGGTTGCTCCAGCCCATGAACAAGACAGTGGGTTTACTTAAACCCAACACCCTACCGGTGATGGAGTTAATCACGTTGCTCATCCACGAGGCCACCTTAAGCCCCCTCTCAGGAACCCCAAGGGCCTTAGCCACCAGGTAAGTGTCTGCCTCAATCTGTTGAAACGTCCTGTCAGCAGTACCGTTTATTATGATTATGGGTATGCCTATGCTTGAGAAGGAGGCTAGTGTTGATGGGCCATACCACCCTAAGTCATAGCAAATCACTGTGGGTGAGGCATTAACCACGGCTTCAATGGATGGGGCTGGCCATATTGAGGTGAGTATTGTTGCATTGGGTGGTATGGTTACGTTGAAGTAAGTTAGAATTTGCCTTGAGTACGTGTCCAGTAAAACCACCTCGTTACCAAGGCCGAGGGTGAAGATTATCTGGGAGCACGCTGGGTCGAGGGATGCAATCCTAACCTGCCGTGGGGATGTAGTGGTGGTTGTTGTGACTGAGGTTACTGTTGAAACCGAGGTAGTCGTTACAGTGATCGTCGTCGTCACGGTACTTATGATTGATGTGGTTGTGGTTACGGTGCTGGTTGAGGCTGGTGCAGTGGTGGTTGTCGTCATGTAGGTGGTTACAGTTGTGGTTACTGGTGATGTCACAGTTACCCTAACCTGCACCGGTTGATTAACCCTGTAGGCTAAGTAACCTACCGCAACTACCAGCACAACCACCAGCACGGTTAGTACCGTTGACCTCCAGTCCATGGGGTAGTGGGATAATTATCCTATTTTTAAGCTTTACCCCAATAAGTAAAAATAAACCCACACCCAACCTCAAAGAGTGAGTAGTGAGGTTAATGCTGACGAATTCGCCAGGTTGATGGAGGTTCTTGAGAACACCATAGTGGCTAAGCTTAATGATGACTACGCCATTAGGGTTATGGATTACGTTGGCCCTGGGGAGCATGACTATACGCTTGTCCCTATACTATACCACTTCGGTAGCTTCAAGATACTTGAAATTTGGATTGAAGTTGATGCGAGGCAGTATAGGGCTGCCTTAATAAGTGAGGTTGATGAGCACCTTAAGGCTGTTGGGAATTGGCTAGCTAGGGGTGAGTTTCTCGTGCTGTTCAACGATGGGTTAGTTAAAATAAGTATACCAAGGGACAGTAAACCGCTTAACGATTTCATTAAACCTGGTTAACAGGTAAGGTCAAACAAGGTCAAAATGCAGGATACTAGTTATATATAGAGTTTAAAGTATAGGGGAGGTAGGGTAACTTTCAGGTTACCTTAGCCACCCGTTACCTATTAAACTTAAAGGGTGCTGGGCTAGTAAGGCGTTATGCCTTTTGGGCGTAGGGGGGTTAGTTATGAGAGGGAGTTGGCTAACTGGCTATGGAGCCTAGGCTTCGCAGTCATTAGAGCCCCAGCCAGTGGGGGTGGTGTTAGGCGTAGGTTTGCCCCAGACCTGGTGGCCATGTTTAGGGGCAGGGTTATTGTACTTGAGGTTAAGTATAGGGCTAAGCCGTCCTCGATAAGTATAAGTTGTGATAAGGTTAGTAGGCTTATCGAGTTCGCCAATAGGGCTGGTGGGGAAGCTTACGTGGCTATTAAGTATGCCAGGGAGCCGTGGAGAATAATCCCAGTTAAACCATGCAACGGCGGTTCGTCAATGGTGCTTAGCGTTGCCGATGTTGAGGGTGCTAGCAAGCTTGAAGACATTATCAAGGGTATGATTAACATTGATATAACAAGTTTGATAACAGGCAATGGTGGTGATTAAATGTAATGCAGTGTCAAGGTAAGGGTGGGTTTTAACTAATTACAAGACTTAATCAATACCCTAGGACTTGAACACTGATTAGATGAAGAAGCATTGTTATTTTATGTTGTAGAGACCTATGTGTAGCTTAATCGCCACTACCCCCTCCGGTGACTGAGACCGTTGCCGTGACCTTCTCGCTGAGGTACTTCATCCTATTTCTCTCATACTCCTCGACAGGTATTGGCTTAAGCACTGATAATAACTGAGGTAGTGTGGTGTACTCCATCTCCTCCGGGGGTAGCCTATGCGGCATTATTGGCCCCATCCTCCTGATGTAGTCGGTTATGAAGGCTGCAACCTGCCTGCTAAAGTCGAAGGCTGGGTCATCAAACAGGTCCACTGGTCCCTCCAGGTAGCCGTCGTGTAGCTGGAAGCCTAAGGCGCCAACCTTAGGTGGCCCATCGAACCTGGTCATCTTGGGCCCCATGGCTATCTTATTAGCTGGATCAATGCTGACGAACTTGGCCGGCATTAATGGCCCTGTGTGGCTACCCCTCATCCAACCCTCCACTAGGTGAGGCAGTGCGAAGGCCTCAAGGACCTCGCCAACCGCCGGTAAGCCATGCTGGGCCCTGACTATGGCCACTGGGTCATCCTTACCCACGTACCTACCTGCAATTAGGTTAAGCCTCTCAACACTCACCACGGCGGCCTGTGTTAGGTCACTCCTCCTATAGATCCTCCTAATGATGTACCTGCCCGGTGTCCCTATTAGGCCTAGTATGGAGTATATGTGTTCAGGTGCATCGAGCAGGTAAACCTTACCCTCATACACGTCTATTATCTCAAACCTGAATCCACCATGCATCTGTGGGTCTATTACCAAGCCGGCTGTGTTGAATGGGTCGGCGAAGATCTTGTACATTGGTAGGTTAAATGCGCCGGGTTCAGTCTTATCGGCTGCGAAGACTATTAATGGTTCGCTAGGCCTTTCTTCAAACTCCATCTCAGCCACCTGGGGCCCAAGCCCCCTAACATTACCACTGAAGCTGTCCTTAAGCAAGTCCTGCCCTGCCCCATAGAGCTTAAACTTCTTAGCGTAATTCTCAGTGGCCTCCTTGAATATGCTCCAGGCTAACCCATGTATCTCAGGGTTATCAATACCCTTATTATGAGTCATTAATAAGCTCATGTCATCCCCAACGTTAAACACGTAGTAATCGATAATTAAACCGCTCTTAACAGCCTCCCTAAGTCTACTACTAGCATACTCAAGGATCTTTGGGTGTACCCATGCATGCCCAGGTATGCCCCCAATGTCAGCCTTTATTACCGATACTGTAGTTTTAGGCGCCATAAAAATGAGTTGCAACTCATCCTTATAAATTTTACGCAGTAATACACAATATATAGTTACAAAGTATGTAAAAAATTATAGAACTACATAAATTTACTTAATTAATTAAACAATGATAATGATAAATATATTGAGAAACATAGCTACATGTAAACAAAAATAGAGTCAAATCTTTGATATTTAGCTAGGAATTATTAGGCTCAATACCATATAACATATATTTAGATATAAACTGTATATCTAAAGTATTCTATTCGATTTAAACTACTAAGTTTATTTTTAAAGGTTAATGCTTAAAAGAACCTGGGCTAGGTGGTATCCATGAAGTGTATTGAGGCCCCCTCAATAGTTAACCTGGGTGATGGGTGGATTTTCAACATTATTGATAAGCCGAATGAACCCGGCAAATATCCGGTGGTTATTATGTTTCACGGCTTCACGGGAACGCATATTGAGTCTGGGAGACTCTATGTTGACATTGCTAGGGAGCTTTGTGAGAGCGGCCTAGCCACGGTTAGGTTCGACTATAGGAATCATGGGGATAGTTCAGGCCCTTTCGAGGACTTTAGCATTGACAATGCCGTCGAGGACGCTGCATTCATGGTTAAATATGCGTTGGGCCTTGAGTTTATTGACCCGAGTAGGGTAGCGTTCCTAGGCTTAAGCATGGGTGGGTATATAACGTTGAGGACGTATGAGAGGATGAGCACGGTGCCCAGGGCCCTAGTGCTGCTTTCACCGGCAATAGACTTCTCGGGGTTAAGTAGGGTTGTGGAGCAGGGGCTTAGGGGTGATTACGTTTACTTCGGCCCATATAGATTAAAACTAAATAACGTCATTAAGCTGGCTAATTCAAACGCCATGGGTGTGGCTGAGCTAGTCAACGTGCCAATATTAATAATCCACTCCGTGGATGATAAGGCAGTACCCTATCAGCAGTCCGTGGAATTTCACAGCAGGGTCAAGTATAGTGATAAGACATTGATACTGCTGGATAAGGGCGGCCACACCTTTGATGACTATGAGGTCAGGGTTAACGTAATCAACACCATAGTTAAGTGGCTTAAAGATAAGCTTAAACCTACCTAACCCTCCCTAAAATAGCTAAAATAAAGCTACTATAGAATATGCTTTATTTAAAGTTCTATGAATGAGATGCTGTGGTGGCTGGTTAAAATATCAACACTTAGTATTACGGTTAATCATGCGTGGATCTCAACCACATCCCCATCGTTAAGCACGTAGTTTAACCCAACCCTCCTGAAGAACCCGGAGCTTGACCAAACCTTAGCGTATTTAAAATTTCTAAATAAGTCGCTGTGTATCCTTTGGGCTAGGTCACCCACGGTAGACCCCCTCTTCATTATGAATGGCTTATCCGTTGGTTTACTTGACCAGGGTTCCTTGGTGTAGACTCTTATTAAGTCAAGGTGTCTTAGTATGGTCTCGGCAAGCATGGCCCTGTTGATAACGCATTCACTTAGCTTAGCCGGTATTATGGGCACGTTTAGGCTAGTTAGGTCCTCATGGCATGCGTCATGGTTATTGAGTATTACTATCGTTGGCTTATACACTGGCGACCTTATTAAAGCATCCTCAATGTCATCCAGCGTTGCCTCGCCGTCTATGTAAATAACCGCCCCATATATCCTATACCCAGTCAGCAGTTTAACGACATCGCTGTGAGTAGCCCCTATGAGCTTACCGATAACCTGAACCCCTATGCCAGTCTTAGGCTCAACCTTAACAATACCCCTAGGTTTAACTAGGTACACGCCATCGTCAAGCATCATCTTACTTATAGCGTTAAACTGCCACTTAACGTCACCACTGAGGCAGTCTAAAACCAGTAGTACGCCATCGGCGTTCCTAACTATGGATATGGCGATGTCGTTCATTTCGCTCTCCCTGCCTATGCTGATTGATGGCGCCTTAACCAGTTGAAAGTACACGTTATTCTCGATGAACATCCCCGGTACTGGTTCAACCGTGGAGTAGGGTATGAAGTCTGGTTCAACTTTAGCGTCCGTTAGGCACCTGAGTAGTGCACTCTTACCTGACATGGGTGGGCCCACTACTGCCAATTGAACGTCACCGCTCTTCTCCACGTAAAGCCTAAAACCCCCACCACCCCTACTCCTCTCCTTCTCCCTCTTAAGCTCAATCTCCCTCCTAAGTTGCGCCATCCTCCTCCTGGCCCAGTGAACAAGGTTCTCAGTACCCTTATGCTTAGGTACGGAGCTTAGGAACTCCTCAAGGGCTATCAACTTCTCCTCAGGGGTCTTAGCCTCAAGCACCTTAAGCCACTTAGCCCTAGCCTCAGCGGGTAGGTTAGTCGGCATCCCGTGACCTCCCAGTTTAATGATAGGGAACTTAAATGCTTAACCGCACTAATGAACAGGCGTAAGGGTGCAATAGGCATTACTGGGAAGAAGCTCCGGGATCCCTAGGGATGGTGGTCGGCGCCGTATACTTGACCGGGCTATACTACCGGGGCTAAATACCCACTATAGGGTTGGATTAAATAACCTTTCGCATCGTTACGCTTAATAAAGGCTTAATGTGGCTCATTTGATGGTTGTGGTTTACTTGGTTAGGCATGGTGAATCAACCCTAACCAGGGAGGGGATACTGCAAAGCAGGGATGTTAACATTGGTCCATTAACCAAGAGGGGGCGCTTAGAGGCACTGTGCGCCGCTAGGTTCATTAGAAGCATAGCTGGGGGCGTTAAATACGTAATATCGTCACCGCTGCTTAGGGCTAGGGAAACTGCCAGTATTTTGGCTGAGGAACTCAACGCCAAGGTCATTATTAACGATGATGTTAAGGAGGTTGACATGGGGGAGTGGGAGCTTAAGAGGATTAGGGACATTGGGCAACCCTTCCTGGACTACTCAAGGAACCCACTTAAGCACCCACCACCTGGTGGTGAATCGGCCGAGTCAGTGCTGATGAGGATGATGAGGGCTTTAAACAGCATCAAGGAGGACGCAGTCATAGTTTCCCACTACCAACCCATAGCATCCTTAATAATGGGTATTGTTAAGTCCGACTTAGGTAACATTTATAGGGTTAGCGTGGATACAGGCTCCGTATCGGCTGTGTTCAAGGATGATTGGTGGGGTGATTGGAGGGTGTTATTCATTAATGTAAGGCCTGTTCTCTTTCTAAACTGCAAATAATTTATTCTATTCCTAGTAATTGAATCATTGCACTATATTCATAAGGATATTATTAATTTAACAGTAATGCTTTTAAGTTGGTTAAAAATGCCGGTGAAATATGGCAATCGAGTACGTGTGCCGCTGGTGCGGCTTCGTACTTTACAGTGGTGATAGGCTCAAGAGCACGGAAGACGTGGCCAAACACTGGGGTGGTAGGTGCCCAAGGTGCCTAAGCCCAATATCCAAGGCCCCCCAAAGAATCGAGGTTGCAGTCATCGAGAAGCCTATGAAGGCGGTGCCACCTTAAACTTAAAAGCGGTCTTAAGATGCCTTGGTGCAATTAGTTACAGTGAATTATTAAGCCTCAATTAACTTAACTCCACGTGTGGCCTATGTTAATACGTTGCCTTATCTAACTTTTATAACCGGTAATTTACCTTTCTTTAAGTCTTCTATGAGCTGGGTGAGTTCATTAATGGCGGCTTCAAGTATTGCCCTACCCTTCTCCTGGCTTGCCTTAGATGGGTACCCTTGGACCGCCTTCGTGTACTCCATGGCGTACACATCCCTACCGTAAACCCTAAACCTAACCTCAACCCACTCATCAGCGGAGCCATCCCTTGGGATAGCCTTAACCAGGTGGGGGTAGGCTACCCAAACCTCGCTAGTCTCATCCTCAGCCGCATGACCCTCAGGGGTCTCGAGGACCCTCCTCCTAGTCTCCTTGGCTAGGTCAATCCACCAGTTAACTAGGATTACCGTTAATTTAGTTTCCCTGGCCGCATCCTTAGCGGCCATGCTTAATGCGTCAACATTACCACCGTGTCCATTTACAACCACCAGGTACCTGATGCCATTCCTAGCAACCTCCCTGAATATGTCCAGGTAAAGCCTGTAGAGGGTTTCATTACTGATTGAGATTGTGCCTGGGAACTTGTCTAGGATGTAAGTGTTCCCATACCAAACCGTGGGTAGCAGCAGGACGTTAGTCCTCCTGGCCACTTCCTCGGCTATGTAGGTTGCCATTAATGCATCGGTGCCAAGGGGTAGGTGGGGGCCGTGGGCCTCCACTATGCCGGTGGGCAGTAAGGCAACCGTCTTATCAACCTTTTCAAACTCAGGCCAGGTCAACTCCCACCAATTCATGCGTGAGGTTGGGTGATGCTTAATTAAAGCATTCCCCCGGGATGCATGGAGGCGTCTAGGATGCTACATTAGTATCGACGCTAGTATTACCTTGACGTCACTTAACACGTCATTAATGTTAACGTGCTCATCTGGCATGTGAGCTGTGTCACTTGCAGTCATCCATACGGCCGCTGGTATGCCCATGGCCCTAATGTACTTCGCGTATGTTCCACCACCAATACCCATGTACCTGGCTTCAATACCCTTAACCATTTTAATAGCCCTGCTTAACCGCTGAACGACCTCACTATTGGGGTCTGTTGGTGGTGATGGGTCATCCCTGTTCACCACCTCTATACTGAAGCCGCAGGAGTGTTTACTGCAGAACTCCTCGGCAACCTTGTTCACAGTGGCTAACACGTCATCGAGACTATACCTTGGCAGTACCCTGCAGTCGAAGTAGACCGTGTGCCTCCCTGGGATGGTGTTTATGTTGTCTATGTTCTTATCAACCCTGGTGGGTTCGAAGGTTGATGATGGGGGTGTGAACATGGGGTCCTCGGCGTTAAACACGCTATGCAGGGTTTCATCAATCTTAAGTGCCAGCATCATGCCGAGTCTATGGGCGTTTAGGGCTGATGATGGCATGCTTGCATGGCCCTGCCTACCAATTACGGTGATCCTCAACCAAAGTATACCCTTCTCGGCTATTTCAATCATGGACCCATCCCTATTCCCAGCGTCGGGCACGATAACCAGGTCGCTTGGCTTTATCAAGCCCTTCTCCTTCTCAAGGATGTACCTAATCCCATACCTACTGCCAACCTCTTCATCACTTGCCAGTATTAGGCCGTAGTTGATGGGTGGCTTAACCGCTAAGTCGTGTAGAACCTTACCAACAGCCACACCGGCGACTATACCATGCCCATTATCCTCAACACCCCTACCGTAGATTAAATCCCCCTTAACCGTAGCCTGATACGGCTCAACACTCCACAGTGATCTATCACCCTCTGGTACGGTGTCCATGTGGGCTATGACCCAGAGGGTCCTTGAATCATCACTACCGTTGATTAGGGCCACTATGTTCGGCCTCGACCCATTCCTAGCCCTTGGGTCAGAGGCCTCGATAACCCTAACACTATTGAAGTACCTCCTCACCACATTCAACAGGTAATTAGCCCTATCCCACTCCCCATCACCACCGTTCTCGGGAGCGAGGGCCTTAATGGGTATGAAGCCCCTGTATAGTTCAATGATGAAGTCCCTAAGTCCATCAACATACTTAAGCACTTGGCCTAAACCCTGGGCCTGAGCCATATAGGCATTGCTAGTGTTATCATTTATTTAAGTTTTAGCACAAAGGCTATGATACTCATGCAGCCGATACTCCCGTAAAACAAAAGGTTTAATACACTGTAATGCGCCTAAGTAATCATGGCGTTAACCTGCGATATATGTGGGAGGGAAATCAACGGTGAACCAATAGTCGTGGAGATAGATGGCGCAGTCCTAAACCTATGCCAACGCTGTGCGCAGCGTTACGCTAACGTTAAGGGTGTTAAGGTTCTATCCGGGTTTATTCAGCAAGTTCAGGGTGGGCAAACCACGGTTAAGCCTAGGCAAAGGGCGGTGACGCCTATTAAACCCGTTAAGAGACGTAATGAGGTTAATGTTTCACAGGCGGAGAGGTTTGAGGTTATTGAAAACTACGGTGAGGTTATTAGGGATGCGAGAAGTAGGCTTGGCATGAGTAGGGATGTCCTGGCGAGCATGTTAGGTATAAAGGAGAGTACACTCAGAAACATTGAGGATGGTAAGTTAATCCCGGACCTTAACCTAGCCAGGAGGATTGAGAAGGTGCTTGGTGTTAGGCTACTGGTTGAGAGTGAGGAAACAGAGACTGAGTTTGGTGAATCAGTGGGTGGGGAGTTAACGCTTGGTGACGTTGTTGAGGTGAGGAGGGGCAAGGGTAGGGAGGCTAAGTAAGTGTTAATGCTGCCTACCATTACTATTAACCCTTATTGGGTTCCCCAGCCACTGCCTATACACATTGTCAATCTTCAGGTCAACTATCCTAATCAACGGCAGCTTAGCCTTGGGTGATGAAAAACTTTTAACCAGTATCCCATGGAACAACTGAGTCAACGCATCATCAACCCTAATATTAACGTTGGGTACGTTAACCTGTATCCTGAACTTCTTAGAAACCTTAAGGGCCCAGTTAATGCACTCAACGCCATTCCCACAGGACTTAACACACCCATAGGTTGCCGTTGGGGTCTTAACAATTAACACACCCTTCCTGGAGTCGGCGAAGGCAACGTACTTGCCATTAACCTTAAGTTGGATTTCGCAGCCGTCAAAGTTTACATCGTAACCGAAGTATATTAATGATGACAGCATGTAGTAGACCCTATTGGCCTCCCTCGATAAGTCAAGTATCCTCATTATCTCATCACTGGCCACGGTTACCCAACCCATCTTCTCAAGGATCTTCAGGTGCCTATGTACAACACCCTTAGCTAACTTTAACCTGGATGCTATGTCAGTGACCGTTAATGGGCCGTTTATGAGCGAATTCATGATGCTTAACCTAACTGGGTAGGAAACCAGCGATTCAAACGCCCTAGTAGGTAACAGTAACAACGTGCTTATCAACTCATTATCCCCGTCGTCAGCCGCGGCTTTATGCACACCCACCACTTCAATTTACTAAACCCTAAGAGGGGGTTAAAAACCCCTCGCCGGAGACCAACACAGCTAATATTAGCCGCATTAGGTATGGTTTTGAAAGTACTATCACTGGGTGTAATCCTTATCGTCACCGGCGGTATCGCTTGAACTACCTTGCTGCTGAGGTGGCGGCATGTAGGGTGGCATTGGTGGCGGCGTTACGTACCTCTGCTGCGTTGGCAAGGGTGAAGGTATCCTAGGCTGTGTTTGAACTGGTGGCCTAACCTGCTGTAGGGCCACTACGCGTTGATTAAGCCTATTCATCTCATTCTCAATAACCCTAAGTGACCTGAACCACGAGTAACTTGTAATTATCAGTGCAAGCGACAGTAACACTATCGACACACCCATCACCAGGTATACGTAGGCAGGTATGCTCAACGCCAGGGACGCCAGTAGGGCAACGACAACCCCACCAATGGCCAAGGGCACACCAACTATCATGGCGTACCTGAAGGCCCTATGAACATCACCACTGACTGATAACTGCTCCTCAGGCCTAACCATGGGCAGTGGCTGAATAATGGGTTGCTGGGCCATGGGGGGCATGGGCGCTGGGTATGGGGGGTACTGCATGGGTGGCTGAGGCTGGGGTAGCCTAGGCTGGTAAGGTGGAGGTGGGGGGTATGGCATGGGTTGCGTGGGCGGCATAACTGGCCTTTGCTGCATGGGCGGCTGCATGGGTAACTGCTGGTATTGAGGCTGCTGAGGAGACTGCTGAACCACCGGGGGTGGGGGTATTATTGGGTTGACCTGCTCACCCTGCCTCTGCTGCCCCTGTGGGGTGGTTGCCTGGGCCTGCTGCGGCGTTAACGGTGGCGGTGGAGGTATTTGCGGTAGTTGCTGCCTCTTCTCATCCGGCTTCCTCTCACTTGACATTTAAATCACCCCAAATTCACTGAAGGATTTATTAAACGTTTCGGCTAGCTAACCTCAGTGGATAAGCTGGTTGTTGCTGAGAAGAACAGTGTGGCTAAGGCAATAGCCCAGTACCTAGCTGACGGTGGCTACTCAACAAGGAAGATCAACAATGTCCCGGTCTACTTCTTCAAGGTTAATGGGGAGTATTGGGCTTCAATGGGCCTTAAGGGGCATATACTGGACTTTGACTTCGAGGACACCTACAATAACTGGAGTAGTGTGGAGCCGGGTAAGCTGATTGAGCTTGAGCCTGTGATGGTCATTAGGCAGCAGGACAGGCCATACGTAATGACCCTGGTTGAACTGGCCAAGGAGGCCAGGGAGCTTATACTGGCCTTAGACTCAGACGTTGAAGGTG
The DNA here is from genome assembly GCA_028275645.1 of Caldivirga sp. GTDB lineage: Archaea > Thermoproteota > Thermoprotei > Thermoproteales > Thermocladiaceae > Caldivirga. The sequence continues at coordinate 5,977 of JAPWUH010000003.1, read as the reverse complement.
AGGCCATAGCCTACGAAGTCATGATTGTGACCAGGTTGAGGAACCCGAGGCTAAGGTTCAGGAGGGCGCTTTTCTCAGCAGTAACGAGGGATGACATTAGGAGGGCCTTCAGTAGGCTAACAACCCTCAACGTTAATTGGGCCAGGAAGGTGTTCACAAGGATGATGCTCGACCTTAAGTATGGGGCAACCTTCACTAGGCTATTGACGCTAAGCGCCAGGTCAAATAAGGCCCCCTTAGGTAGGGGTGAGTTCCTGAGCTACGGTCCATGCCAAACACCTGTACTTAACCTTGTTGTTCAAAGGGCCCTGGAGAGGGAGAACTTCAAGCCTGAGACTTATTACAAGATTAAGCTAACCATCGAGGTCAATGGCAAGGAATTGACCCTGGAGTCCGCGGCCAAGTTCAAGGACGCTAAGGAGGTTCAGGAGGCCTTCAGGAGGGTTAAGGAGGCTGGCAGGGCCATTGTTAAGGTTGCCGAGGCCAAGGAGGTTCACGTGAAGCCACCCAAGCCCCTCGACACCGTTGAGCTTGAGAGGAGGGTCAGCAGGTTCCTAAACATTAGGAGTAAGCAAACCCTGGATATTGCCGAGGAGCTCTACAGGCAGGGCTACATATCGTACCCGAGGACCGAGACCGACATCTACCCCCCAACCCTAGACCTCAGGGGGATTGTTAAAGCCCTGGCCTCCACGTCAACCTATGGGCAGTACTCAAGGCGGCTACTGGCCTTAGGCATAAGGCCAACAGCTGGTAGGAGCAGCGACAACGCCCACCCACCCATACACCCGGTTAAGGCAGCCGATAAGGCAGAGGTCATGGCTAGGTTCAGGAACTTAAAGTACTGGGTCATATACGACTTCGTGGTTAGGCACTTCCTAGCAACCCTAAGCCCCCCAGCCCTCGTGGAGGAGCAGAGGATTGCCGTTGAGGCCGGTGGCGTACTCTTCGAGGCCAATGGGCTTAGGGTTATTGAGGAGGGCTACCTCTCAATATACCCATTCGAAAGGCCCAAGGCTAATCCACTGCCGGTGAGTGGCTTAAGGGTTGACCAACAGGTCCTGGTTAAGGATGTTAAGGTTGTTAAGAGGAAGACAACCCCTCCACCATACCTAAGTGAGTCCGAGCTCCTTAGGCTGATGAGGAAGTACGGTATAGGCACGGATGCAACAATGCAGGACCACATACACACCAACGTCAAGAGGAGGTACATTAAGATTGTTAAGGGGCAGTGCATACCGACGCCGCTGGGCAAAGCGCTCATAGCATCGCTATCCAAGTACGCACCAACGCTAATAGACCCAAACTTCAGGAGTAGGATGGAGTCCATGCTCTCCCTAATAGGCTCAGGCAGGGAGGCGCCTGAATCCGTCAGGAGGAGGCTTGAGGAGGAGGCCGCTAAGATATATGCATCAATGAAGTCCAACTCCAGGCAGCTTGGGGATGAGTTAGCCAAGGCCCTAAGAAGCATGCTTAACAGTGGTGAAACCAGGAAAGGGGGGAAGGGGTCGTAGGTCTCTTTTAACGATTCCTGTTGAAAACCCTGTAGGCACCTATGGTGGCTAGGGGTATTGTGAACAGGGCTAGGAAGGCGTACGAGAGGTACGTGTACCCAACCGAGACTATGTTGTATAGGCCGCTTGTAGCTATGAAGGTGGCTACGGTTAACACGGCGATTGTTACCACAGGTCTAACACCACGCCTACCCTTCAAGGCAACTTCAACCCTGTAGGTGATTGAGTTTATGTTACCCACGAGGGCTGTTAGGAGGGCTATGTAGAGGAACACTACGTAAAGAACCACAAGGATATAGGGGGCCCTTGAGTACACTAGGGCGTAGTAGATGGGTAGGTTGGCAAAGGGGTAACTTGGGTTCGTGGCATAGTTGTAGTAACCCAGTGTAGCCAAGTACTCCAGCGTAATCATTAGGCTTAATGTTAAGCCGCCTATCAGCGATGCCTCAACAACATCCCTCCTACTACTCAAGTCCTGGGCCACACTGGCCATTGCCGGGATGCCCACTAGGTTGTAACTTACGTAAAGAATCGGTGACTCAATGAAGCCCAGTGGATTATGAAGCCAACCTGAGGGGTCGAACACATGATTCATCGAGTAGGTTACCCTACCGTCTCTCCGGAGGCGGTGGTTCATGAAATCCCCACCGTCTCCTTCTCGACGGTCTCCCTGGGCCCCCTCACCGCAGCGGCTCCCCACCCGTCGCCGGGGGTTCCCAGCCTCTGCGGGTCTCGGAAACCCAGGGTAACCAATTAAGAGTGTTTAAGTAAGATTTATAAACTTATCTGGGACTAACCATTAACAGAATAAGCACTACAAATGATTATGAAAACCGAAACAGCCCAGATAACCCCAGGACAGGTATATTATGGTTAAGGTGGCCAGCGTTATTATGGACACCTTAACCGTGGTTAATGAGGTCTCGGAGCTAAGCACAACCCTCCTCCCAAGGATAACTATGAGTAGCGATACCAGGTACATTAAGGCCAAGCCGTAGTATGGGTTAAAGCCCAGTATTGATGTTAAAAGTTGGCTACCAGCAGCCATGACGGCACTTATGAAGAGGACTACGAGCGCCACGTAGACCAGTTCAAAGAGAACGTATGGGACTTCACCTATTAGTGATTTAACCAACCTACCGTAGTCATAGAAGCCCGTTAACCGGGCGTACTCCAGCCCGATAATCGGGAAGAGTGTGAACAATACGGCGGCAATTACTACGCTGAACAAGCCAAGTGAACCGAAGTAGGTGAAGAAGTGGACAACCTCAACTCCCGTCGAGAATGCGCCCGCCGCTATGGAGCCAACGTACGTCAACCCAACTGACCCCACATGACAAGCCTCACCCTTTAGGGTGTGGTTTATGGTGAGGTTGTTTTAGTTAACTTAAAGTTTTGGTCTTTTGGTTGGTTTTTTGTTTCTGGTTACCTTTTAATTCCTCCTTTGCCTTGTGTTTTCTCGGTGCCTAGGGTGGTGCCCCCGAGAGGGGGTTCAATCTCTTCGGATGAGCCGGTGGGTCGATCACCCACTGTTTCCACCACCCTAGGCACATCCTCTTCTTCCCTCACTCCTAAACCAAGCAATAGGGGTAGGCGCAAACAAGATGGGAACGTACGCACCGTTAGGCTTAGGCTGTTGCCTAGTGGCTCTCAGGAGAGAAGGCTAAGAAGAATCGCCGACACAACAGCTAGGCTTTGGAATGAGTTGAATTACACTAGGCTTATGCAGTTTAAGGAGAGTGGTTGAGGTGGATTTCAAGGGTACGGAGCACGAGTTCTACCACAGGTACAATGTGATGCTAGGTGTGAATGCCGGGCAGGTGATTAATCTAAACAACAATGCGTGGAAATCATACTTCAAGCTACTCAAGCTGTACAGGCAGGGCAAGTTACCGAAGTTTATGAATAAGCCTTCACCTCCAGGCTTCTGGAGGGATAAGGTGTTTGGGAGGAGGTTGTTGAGGATTCTGGTTAGGAATGACAGATACTACCTTGAGCCGATCAACGGTGGTGAAGGATACGTAATCCTCAAGGATTGGGGTTTGAAAATAAAGTACGCTGGTAGGATAAAGTGGAGTGGTAAACAGGGCACGTTAGTGATTAAGCTTGAGGACAATAGGTGGTTCGCATACGTGCCAATCACCGTTGGTGAGAAGCCTGCTAGGAGTAACCCGAGGGGTTACGTGAAGGGCATCTATGAGAAGATCCAAATTGAAAAACCCAAGGGTGGTAATAAGGCGTTTATTGATATTGGCTTAAACAACTTGTTTGCCGTTGTCTTCAACCACACCGATACGGCAATCCTAATCAAGGGCTCGACGATTAAGGCTGAGTACTATTACTGGAAGAGGGAAGTAGGCACTTACCAGGCAATAAGAGACTGGCTAAGGAATCGTGGCTTCAAGACATGGCACAAATATCACGCATACTACCTACATGCCAAGTATAAGCAACACGAAAGGCTTAGGCACTATTACCGCACTGCAATTAGGTTCCTTGCGAGGGCAATGCATGAAATGGGTGTTGATGAAGTCTTCGTTGGTTACCCATACATGGTTAGCCAAAACAACAGCAATGAGTACAACACAAACATCTGGTGGTTTAATAAAATCGTTAATTGGCTCAATGACGTACTGCAGGAGTACGGCATAAGGCTCAACGTTGTTAATGAGTACGGTACTAGTAGGCAATGCTCCATCTGCGATATGAAGCACGAGAATGGTAGAGTGAAGAGGGGACTTTACATATGCCCAGTAACGGGCATAAAGATTAACGCCGACCTAAACGCAGCAAGGAACATAGCAAAAAGAATCGGTTACAACACCCCAATACCGAGGAAGATACTGAGCTACATCATTACTACTAACGGTGTGAAACCATTAACCCCCAAAGAGGGGGTAACTGTCGAGACCCCCACAGTGAAAACCCCGCCTCCCCAAGGCGGGAAGGGGGTCATAACTTAACCGCACTACTGGCCACGTCGACGTGGATCTGGAGTACCTTAATTAACTTACGGTTTATCCCTAACCCAGTATTTTTAAACCAGGTTCAGTGTTCTAGGTATGCTTGGCGGTATGTCTTTGTTCGCCAAGAGGATTGAGTCTATGGAGAACATTAGAAGCATAGTTACCAGTGAGGTTACTAGGTACGTTAAGAGGGGGGTTAACGTTAATGTCGACTACGTCAGCGATAAGCCAATAACCCAAGTCATTGGTCAAGTACCCATGAGCGGCGGTAGGGTTAAGGTTATTGAAGCCCTCTACCTGGGCAGCTCCAATGACGGGGCTGAGGAACACCCACCTATCATGACGCAGTACGAGTATGATTCACTCAGGGTCGTGGGACAGATGATTATTATCAACGTCTATGAGGGCGTGCTGCTGAGCCGCGAGTACACGGTTCAGGTTGGCGACGAGTTGAGGGTCACTGATGAGGGGGTTAGGGTAATCATAGTAGGTAAGGACTACGCAAAGATTAAGGATGCCGTGGAGGGGGTTAGGCAGCAGGGGGTTCAGCAAGCCAAGCCATCCCCCACGCAGCAGCCGTACTACACAATATAGTGTTACTACTATTGAATTGGCGCCCCTTTGTTATGTTTAAACCTACTGCATAGGTGTTTTAACAGCCTTCTCAAGCCTAATGAAGCTTATCTCCGTGTCCGGGTACTGGCCCTCAGCATCCTTCTCATACTTCTTAACCATGTCCCAAACCGTCAGTAGCGCTGCACCAACGGCCATCAAAGCTTCCATGGCTGAGCCGGTCCTTGAAATGTTCCTGGTGTTAACCCTGACGTAGACTCCATTATCCTTAACCTCAATGCCGACGGCCACGTGCGTTATGTAATTCTGGTGGATTAGGGGTAGCAGTTCCCAGGCCCTCTTAGCCATTGTTAAGGCGGCTAGTTGGGCTGTCGTTAACACGTCACCCTTCTCCAACCCCCCACTCCTAATCAACTCAACGGTGCTTTGCTTGAGCTTAATGAAGCCACTGGCCACGGCCTCACCAATGTACATTGGTTCATTTGAGGCGTCGAAGAGCGTAACCACAGGTGGGGCCTTGATGACATTGGCAACTGCAGGGTCGCTTGAGTCTAAATTGGCCTCAGCCCCCTTAACCTTCCTAATCACCCTAACCCCCTCAATGCCCTTAATCTCCCCAATCCCACTGAGTGATAAGCCCCCAGTCTCCTCACCCTCCTCAACAACCCTGCAATCCCCATTAGGCCCACAGACGCAGTGCTTAGCCTTAATCACGTTCCAAGCCGTCACCAGGCCAACCAAGGCCCCGAAGAGGGCGTCCATCTCAACCCCAGTCTGGGCCACTGTCCTGGCCCTTAGCCTCAGGCCCACGTAATCCTCACCGTGGGTTAGCTTAACGTCAACGTTGGTTATGGGTATTGGGTGCAGAAGTGGTATGTACTCCCAAGCCCTCTTGGTGGCCATTATGGCTGATACTGATATTGA
>JAPWUH010000084.1 GCA_028275645.1 Caldivirga sp. | reverse complement strand
TCCTACTTGAGCATCCAATACCCGAGACAACAACAACCCTCCTCGGATCAAGACCAAGCTCAGCAAAAGCCTGAGACTCAGCAGCCAAAATACCAAAATCACCACAACCAGGACACCAATCAACCCACTTCTTACCCCTATAGGCCTGCGGACTTAGAGAGACCTTAAGCACCGCCATTTAGGACCACCCTCCTCTCATTGGGGTTGCTTAGTATGTGTTTAATAGCCCACTTAACCTCGGTCCTGGTTATCGGCCTACCATTCCACTTAAGCACGTAGTGGGTTGGCTCCACGCCTGTGTTTAGCTTCATCAACTGTGCCGCCTGGGCCGTGTAGTTGGCCTCGAGGTCTATTACCATTTTCTTACCCTCAAGTAGCTTCCTAACCAGGTTCCTTGGGTATGGGTTAAACATTCTGACTTGAATAACCTGCACGTTAATACCTTCACTGGCTAACTCATCCATGGCATCTATGGCTGGGCCCTTTGGGGAACCCCAGGTGACTATGGCGATGTCTGAGTCCTTCCCATAGACCTTAAGCCTCTGCTCCTCTGGTATTTCCCTATCGGCCGTCTCAAGCTTCTTAAGCCTCTTCTCATACATCCTTATCCTATTCTCACTCTCCTCGGTTATTATACCGTACTCGTTGTGTTCGTCACCACTGTAGTGCATTATGGCGTAGCCCAGTGGGACCCTGGGTGATATGCCGTCGTCCGTGAATTGGAACCTCTTGTAGTCCTCAACCTCCTTATACATCAACTTACCCCTGTCAATAATCCTCTTACCCTTATAGTCCAATTCACTCTCATCGATTATCGAGTATGAGTTCGCCAGGAACTTATCGACGAGGTGTATTACCGGCGTTTGGTAGCGTTCGGCTAGGTTAAGCGCCCATATTGCATCCCAGAAGGCCTCAACGTGGTCGCCGGAGGCTATCACTATCCTTGGGAATTCACCGTGGCTAACGTTAACTGCGAAGAGCAAATCACCCTGCTGGCCCCTGGTGGGCATACCGGTGGATGGTGCACCCCTCATGTAGTAGGTTATCACAACTGGGACTTCATTCATCCCAGCCCAGCCAATACCCTCAGCCATGAGTGAGAAGCCAGGCCCTGAGGTTGCCGTGGCTGCCCTAACACCCGTTAAGGCTGCCCCAATGGCCATGTTTACCGCCGCCAATTCATCCTCAGACTGGAAGACCAGGATACCAGCCTTCTTCAACTCCTTGGTTTCAGGGTCGAGGACGTCGACGACCTCGTTGTCCTCTATGAAGGTGCTCTCGTCGGCGGCTGGGGTTATTGGGTAGTAGGTCTGCACCCTCAGGCCGCCGGCTATCTTACCTAAGGCCACGGCTGTGTTCCCGTCAAGCTGGACTCTATGCCCGTTGACTGGGATTTCGGGTAGGTTGTAGGCTGGTTGGACTAGGTCGTAGCTCTTCTCGGAGGCCCTCTCATTCATCCTGACGTAGAGTTCATTCTTGAAGAAGACCCTTAACGCTGCCCTCAGGTAATCCAGCTTAATGCCGAGTAGCCTAAGCGAGATGGCGGAGGCTATTAGGTTCCTAGTCCTCTCGACAACCGACGTGGGTAACTTGAGCTCGGCGGCCACTTCGCTGATTATCTTACCGTAGTCGACCGGTATCAGCTTAACGCCCCTACTTGAGGCGTAGTTTAAGGCATCCTTAACCGTTGTCCCATACCCATTTGACGTGAGCAGCTTCTCAATCTTCTCAGCCCTCTCAGGCTCCATGCTTTGAACGGCGCTTATCTTAGTCCCCTCAAGGGTCTTGTCGTATATTATGTAGTCCTTCGCCTCCATGAAGTGTTGGAAGATGGTCTCCGCGTCAAAGGTGGCCAGTATGTTGACCTCGTCTGATAGGCTGTGCACCTTAACGTCGCTTATGGTTAGGTTGAAGTAACTGTGCCTACCCTTAATGTTTGAGTGGTACTCCCTATTACCGTATATGTAGTAGCCTGCCCTAGCCACTGCATTGCCGAAAATGCTCGCCGATGTGTCTACACCACTACCCTGAGCCCCACCTATCATCCACGTTATCTTAACCGTCATGAAACCTCGCTAAAATAGCACCCTTGATATTTTTAAATCTTTCTAAGGGAATAACACGACTTTTAGCAACAATTTTCGAGTAATTACCCATGGTGAATTCGATTTAATTAAAGTTAATTTATGGACTAACGTAGCTTATATGTTTACTTATGTTAAACGTGGTCAGGGGAGTTGGGTTAGACTTAAGTGTGTAATCAGCCTTGGCATAGGTCATCATGATCAGGGCCGTCTGGGTTCATCACACCTAAGCCCACTGACGCGGGCTTAAACGCATAACTAGTCGTTGGTTGCCAGTTGCTTAACCCTGGCCCTACCCATAACGGCCTCAATAACCTTAGCCCTACTACACCTAGCCCCACTAAGCCTACTAACGGAGCCCACGTACACGTCGCCGTTAGGCAGCCTAACCCTAACCCCCCTGCCTATTGACATGGCCGCTATGGTAACCACCCTACTGCCTAACGGGTCCCCAAGTCTCTTAGCGTCGCTGATTTGCGTTGTGCATTGGGTGTATAGCATTGCCTCAATGTTAACGTCCCTCGCTATGGAAACCCCATCCCTAACGTTCCTGATGGCTAGGTAGAGGTAGTAGGCTAGGTCACTGGCCGTTGGGGCAGTGTAGTTGTTTATCACCAGGAAGGCATCTGCATCAGCCCCATTAATTATGTTGCTCAAGGCCTCCCTGGTTAGGGGCTCGTCTAGCAGTACCGTGTAGACAACCAGCTTAACCTCCCCTAAATCCGAGTTTAGCCTAATGGGGTTAAGCTTACCCGGCACTCCCTCACCCATGGCCATGTTAATTAAACTATAGCCGCAGCACCCCTTTATAATCCACTCCACCCAGCCGCCTTAATGGCCTAGCCACCGTGGATGTAGGATAGGAAGAGGACTACGTCGCCGTCCTTAAGCCTTGTTTCAAGCCCGTTGAGCAGCCTGATGTCAACGTCATTGACCGCTGCATATACCCCGGGCCAGAGTTCATCATCCTCAACCAGTCTCCTCCTCAGCCTTGGGTTTTGCTGGGACAGTTGCCTCAGGAGTTCCCTGAGGGTTGAGCCACACTCAACCTTAACATCAACCGTATCGGAGCCGGCGAAGGACACTAAAACACCGGCGAACTTAACCCTAACCCTACATTCACCCACCAGCCAACCCACCATTCAGTGTTTATAAATCATACGCCAGCGTAATTAACGTGGTAGCTGTATGATTAACGGTTTTTAAGGTCTAAAAATTGAATCAGGGCGTGAAGAATCACAACCAGCCGCTGCTACTGAGGCTTGGCGGCGACCTAGGGCTGCTGGTGCATAGGGACTACAGGGGGTTGATATACAGGTCAAGTATAGTTAAAGTGAGTGAACACCTAAGGAAGGCCGGTGATGTGGCCATAGCCGACTACGTTGAGATGGACCCACTCTCGACGGTTAGGGCCACTAGGATCCCCAACAACAGCCTCGGCCTAGTCATGCTGGCCATGTTAGCCATACCCAGGGGCTTCGTGGCCTCCTACAGCGACATAGCGGAGCTGCTCAACATGACCCCACGCCTGGTGGGGTTATTCGCCTCCAGGAACCCGATACCGGTCATAGTGCCCTGCCACAGGGTTGTTAATAAGGATGGAACCGTGGGTGGCTACAGCGCGTGGGCTAGGGATGGCAGGAGTGTTAAGGTGATGCTCCTATCCATGGAGAGTGTAAGGGTTAATGGGCTTAAGGTTGATAGGGAGCACTTCATGGACCCCAGGGAGCTTAGGGACAACTTCTACAGGATATATAACTACTACCACGCATTGATGAGTGAGAGGAATGGGCACGGTGAGGAGGATTAACGCACCACGGCTACCTCAACCTGATCACCCTCACTTAACCCATACTCCTCGGCGAAGCTACCCCCGTTTACGGCTAGTTCAAGGAAGTTCATGCTGTTGAAGAGGGCCAGCGCCTCACCCCTATTCACGTAGCCATAGGACCTATTAACCCTAAGCCTAATCAACCTACCCTTAACGTTGACGGTTAGCAAATCCCCGTAACCAATGTTAAACATGCCCCTCCTAATGCTTGTGAAGACGTTGCCGAACTTATCCACGTAAACCACCTGAGCCTTAATCACACCCCCCTCCAACCTGGGCTCGGGCATGGTCAACTTTACGTAATCCCTAACCAATGGCCCATAGTCCTCGAACCTGATTAAGCCAATGTGGGCCGCGGCCGGGGCGAAGATGTCCCTACCGTGGAATGTTGAGGAGACCTCACTCAGCATAACGGACCTGTTGCTGATCTCCCTAACCTCCACCACGCCATCATCCTCGGCGGCCATGGTTAAGACGCCGTTGTCGGGGCCTATGAAGTAGTAGTTCCTACTCCTAATGGCCAAGGCCCTCCTACTGGTCCCAACACCAGGGTCGACGACGGCCACGTGGATGGTACCCCTGGGGTAATACCTATACGTAGCCCAGAGTATGAAGGCCGCCTTAAGCACATTGAAGGATGGCACATCGTGGGTTATGTCAATGACCACGGCATCCGGGTTAATGGAAAGTATAACACCCTTCATTGAGGCTACGAAGTAATCCCTAGTACCGAAGTCTGTCAGTAGGGTTATCACCTGGCGCATACGGCCACTCAACCCCACAACCCACCACGGCGTTTTAACCTTAAACCAGTGGTTAAATTGCGGAGTGCCGCCGGTTTGTTAACTGGGCTTAAGTAGGGTGACGTTAACTTTAACGTAACCCTACGTGGGCTTAGTTAACCGTTAATTGGCTAAGAGCCGAACAGTGGAGGTCGTTGGCGAGGTGGTGATACTGGTTACGTCAATATTGGCCGTCAGCCTAGTGCTAACATACGTAACGGTGACCTACAGCAACTACGCAGGCTACATAACGGCCCACGGGGAATTGGCCAACATAGTCCTCGAGGCCTACGGCTACCCGGTCAACGGCTCAACAGTGATCATACTGGGTAACCTGGGTAGGGTGAACGCCTACGTGGCTGAGGCATACGCCTTAGGCAATTCAAGCACGCCTATCAGCCTAAGTAACGTTAAGGAGTACCTAAGCTACACGTCACCCCAAGCCTCAAACCCAGTGACCATTGATGGTAGGCTCCTCCTGGAGCCAGGCCACATGGCCATAGCCGTGGTTAAGGGCACATACTGGGGTGTATCGGTGGAGGCTTGCCCAACCCCAACATCCAACACCTGCGGGTGGGTTATGCTCAAGTGGAGCACGTCCACCTACACATCAGCTAACTCAACCTTGACCCAGGGCCAACTAGGCCCCGTCAACGTTGGCTCAGTGACCATTGAAGTCACCAATGATACGCTGGGCATACCCTGGGTAGT
>JAPWUH010000083.1 GCA_028275645.1 Caldivirga sp. | reverse complement strand
ACATGACCATGACCATGTATGAGTCAACCCAAGAACCAACACCCACTACAATTATTTTCACCATAAATGAAACCCTGGTCAACTACTCCTTCACATTTAACCAAAGGGAATTTGACCTATTAATAAGCAACGTAACCCAGGGTTAAGGCGCCCAACATACACTTAATAGGCGGTGAGTGAATCATAAGGAGGAATGGTAACTTAGTAATATTATTTTACCCCTTGGTCTTTAGAAGCCCCTCAAATTCGTTAACCATCCTCTTCACCACCTTTAAGGCAACCTCAACGTCACCGGTGGATAGCTTGGCTTCGTGGAAACCCCACACGTGCAGTGAGTACGCGGTGTTCCAGCCTAGGGAAACCCACTCCCTAACCCTCTCAGATAGCTTACTGGATGCTGTGAAGAGCATGTAGGTGTACCACCTACCCTCCCTCAATGCATCCTGGTGCTCAGGTAGGTTATGCATCTCAGCCAGCGCCTTAACAATCTCCTCAGCGGCCTTGTATGCCTTCTCAGACGCCTGAACTGGGTCATTCCTCCTAACGTGGTCCTCAGCTTCATTTAAGTACCTCTTAGCTAACTCAAGTCTTAGCCTCAAGCCATTAGATGGGTCCCTCCTCGAAATCGCTGTGATTATTAAATCCTCAACGTCAATGCCGAGCTCCCTAGCCCTCTTAACCAACTCCTCCATACTACATTAACCTAACCCGTGAGTGACTTAATAAAGCTTAGGCGTACCTATGAGTTTTGCTGTTTAGTCCATGGTCTTAACGTAGCTCTATGCGCTCAAATTCATTGATAGCGTCGATCAGTATCCTGCTGGCCAGTACGACGTCGCTAATGTTAATGTACTCCACTGGCCCATGGCTAAGGGCTGGGTCGCCGGGTCCGTAGGCCGCCATGTTTAAGGTTAACTTCGCCAATACAGCCATATCACTTGTCCCCAACTTCCTCGATAAGATGGGTTTAATGCCATTCCTCAAGCTAGCCCTAACCAACGCCCTGACCACTGGGTTATTAACACTGACTGATACTGGGTCTGTGCAGTCAACAACCCTAACACACTCCATGTCGCTCAGCATCCTCTCCAGCTCTATGCATGTTGAGTTTAACGGTATTCTTACATTGATGACCATGGAGCACTCGGCGGGTACCTTACCTGGGTGGTCGCCGCAGTGCACCATCGTGGGGGTCACCGTGTATGATTGGGAGGACTGGCCATTACCAAGCCTATTAATTATGCCGTTTAACGCGTCGTACACTTTCAGTATTGGGTTATCCTCAACCCCAGGCCCAGCCGTGTGGCCTCCATGCCCAAGGCACTTGACCTCAACCCTGGCGCTACCCCTGTAGGAGTAGGCTATGTGCATGTTGGTTGGTTCACCAACCACTATGCCTGTTGGCCTGGGTAAATCACTATTAACCAGTGTTAGTGAGCCGAGGCTATCACCCTCCTCCCTAGTAACCAGGGTTAGGACCAGGGTTACACCCGGGTTTGAGTTGAGGAACGCCGCAACCATGGACACCAAGGGCCCCTTATCATCCACGGCTCCCCTACCGTAAACCAACTCCTCATCCTCCCTAACATCGATGAAACCCGGCACAGTGTCCATGTGGGCATGTAGCCAAAGCACCCTATCACCACTACCCCTAATGGATATTACATTACCAGCCTTGTCTAGCCAGGCATCTGCACCGTGGCTCTTAAGGTACTTTAAGATGAAGTCCGCCACCTCCCCCTCGCTTCCGCTCGGGCTATATATCCTCAATATACTGGTCAATAACCCTCTAACCTCATTCTCATTAACCATCGCAGGATATTATTAACTTAAGTTTAATAACTTAACTGGTTGATTCACTTTAAGTATTCAGGTGGGACCTGGGTTAGGTTCTTCCTAATTGCCTCGATGCTCTGCATGAACTTCTGCCTCTGTTCTGGGGTTAAGTTAATTTCAATTATCCTCTCAACGCCATTTCTACCAAGTACCACAGGGACTTCTGCGAAGACATCCCTAACCCCGTACTCACCGTCGAGGTAAACTGAGGCTTCGAATACCCTCCTCCTATTCTTCTTAATGGAATCAACCATTAGCGCTAACCCGGCTGCTGGACCCCAGTTGCTGCTGAACTTCCTCAGGTTGGTTATCTCGGCCCCTGCCTGTATAGTCTTCTTGACGACATCATTGTACTGGTCGCTGGTCAGGAACTCCGTTAATGGCTTACCGTAGATGAAGGATGCCTCAGGGACTGGGTACATGTTCTCCCCATGCTGACCAAGGACAACGGGTGTTATTGACTCAGGTGCTATGCCCACCAGTAATGATGCGTAGTATGCCATTCTACTGGAGTCGAGGACGCCGCTGAAGCCTATAACCCTATTCCTCGGGAAGCCAAGCCTCTTGTAAAGCACATAAACCATGGCATCCAATGGGTTGGTGGTTATTATGACTATGGAGTTTGGTGCATACTTCTTAACCTGGTCAGCCACCTCGGCAACTATCTTAGCGTTGGCGGCTGCAAGCTCCTCCCTAGTCATACCTGGCTTTCTGGCCAACCCAGCTGTTATTATCACTATGTCACTGCCCTCCATGTCCTTATAGTCGTTGCTACCCCTATACCTAACGGACTTACCCAGTATAGCAGCTGCGTGATTAAGGTCCAACGCCTCACCCTGGGGTAACCCCTGGATTATGTCTATTAGAGTCACGTCATTATCCACCTCGTAGAACATTAAGAAGGCGGCCGTGGTGGCCCCTACCCTACCTGAACCCACTATTGTTATCATAGGTTTGCCTAATATCCACTGCGCTTATAAATTTTTCCGTAGACTATTCTTGACATTAGTAATATTATTATGGCTTAAATTTAAAATATTCCTAGTTAAATATACTGTTAACTTATGGTCAAAGTTTATTAATTCCTAAACAATAGGTCTAGGTAGTTGAGTAGGTACTCTAGAGTTGTATTGTTGAGTAAGTAGCTTCTTAAGTCAAGGTAGCGGCTTATGAAGTCACCACTTAAGCCCTTAACAACATCATTAATAATGCCACTACCCCTACGGCTCATCTCAATACTAAACGGTACGTCCAGGCCCAGGGCTTCGAGTGCCCTTAACTTAAGGTCACTAGATCCATTAACCAGCGTCCGCCTAAACTCAGACTCGTTAAAGGACTTGGTTACATAATCCTCGTAACCCGACTCCACCAGTATGTAGTCGATTAACCTGCTTAATAGTGCTAGGCTGGCAACCCTACTGTACCTCCTGCCCGATAACTCGTCTGTTATGGCCCATTTCGAGAAGATCAATGGGTCGTTGTAAGCCTTAGCCATTGCAATCATCCTGAGTACTGAATACTCATCACTATTCACGTTAATCATTATCGATGTTATGTCGTCAAATTCAATTGAGGTTTCCCCATTAGTCCACAGTATAATAACCTCACCTGGCTTAATCCTCATTAACGCCTCATTCACAAATTCCTCGCTGATAGTCATTGATTCCTGACTCCATGGTAAGCTATAAATCGTTTTCCTTGCAGTAAGTTTTATAAAAACCGAAATCGTTATCGTTATCGGAAGCGATATGAGTAGTAAAGGTATTAAAGAGGAGGGTCGATTAACCAATGGGCGTGAGGTATCAATGAGGAGGGAGGTGAGGAAATACCTAAAGACCGCAGTATTACTGGCAGGTGCAGTATCCTTAATAGAATTGGCCCTAGGCCTAATTATGGGTGTACCAGTCCTCACGGCAGATGGCTTACACACAATGCTTGACGTGCTAGTCCTAACCTCACTGTACATTGGGCTTGGACCAGTGTTAAAGCCTCCCGACCTAGACCACCCCTATGGGCACTATAAGTACAGGTACCTATCCATGTACACGGTGGCTATCGTAATAATTGGGGCATCACTATGGTTAGTCGCCGAGACAGCCATCAATGTTGCAAGAGGTATTGTGGAAAGGGCACCATTAGGCTCAATATACGTAGTTACCGTGGTGGTGGGCCTGGTGCTTAGTAGGATACTTTACCTAAGGGTTGGGTATGGTAAAACCCGTGACTTAGTGTTAAGCCTTGAGTTTAAGCATGCCCTAGCAGACTTAGTGGACTCACTGTTTATAGCCGCGACCATTGCAGCATCAGAGTTTGTACCTGTTATTCAGCCCATTGCCGTATTCGCCATTGCGGCGTACTTAATATACCTTGGGTACAGGTACTTCAGGGAGTCAGTTAGTGTGCTTCTTGACCAGGTTAACCCAGACATCGCCAGTGAGGTCTACAACATAGCCAAGGAGCATAATATAGTAGTCTCCAGCGTGATGGTTAAGAACATTGGCAATGGCTACGCGGTAGACGTGGTAGCCAGGGTACCAGGTTGGTTGAGTGTTGAGGAGGCCCACGAGTTAATTGACAGGTTTGAGGATGAGGTGACCAGGAGGGTGCCATCGGTAATATCTGTGAATACTCACATTGAACCTCAGTGAGGCGTCGCCCTATGGGCCAGCCACGGCTGTGAAGCTACCCCTTAACTCATCAGTCAACCTAGCTATGGTCTCTGGTCTTAGGTCGCCTAGGAACTTGACGTACCTATCGTAGTAGTCGTCGGGTAAGCCGTAGAGAGGTATGATTGAGTACATTTGCGCCACACCCTCAGGTGACTCAGCCCTAACCACCAACCTACCCATTTGATTACCCCTCACCAACTCGACGTCATCCTTACTTACATCCCTCATTGAGGCAACGGTGCTCATCATGATCTCCTTAACCTGGTTAACGTACTTCTCCCTAGTCCCAGCCATGGCAACTATGAAGCCTGTACCCCCCAGTGGTATGTACATTGAGTATGCGTAGTAAGCAAGCCCCCTCTTAACCCTGACCTCAGTGTAGAGCCTGCTTATCAGCCCCATTCCACCAAGCAGCGTGTTGAAGGCCATGTAGTCGTAGACCTTGCCGTATATTGAATCAGCTGGGTACGCTATGGCCACGGTGTACTGGACCTTACCGCTGAGGGAGACCTTAACCTCACCACTGCTAATTGTACTGGGCCTTGGCCACTTACCAGTGGCCGGCGAGCCATTAACCTCAACGTCACCCCCAACTACTGTTATTGAGTAGTAGGCTAGGTTATCCAAAGCCTTCCTAACATCCTCAGGCTTAACACCACTTAAGTCAACCCCAAGCAGAACCTCAGGGTGATTGCCGTAGGGTGAGTTTGGCATTAAACCCCTCAGGGCCTCAGCCATGGACCTAGACCTGGTGTCCTCCCTGGCTAGGTTAACCTGAGTCGAGGCCTCGTTCATGGCACTCCCCAGCATTGATAGGTCAACCTTGGTTAGGGCGTCCCACAGGTTCCTTAGTACACTGGAGGATTCTTTAGGCACCTTAACGGACACTGTTAGGTAATCCCATGAATTGCTGAAGGATATTGAG